>JBAZKX010000331.1:0-3651 GCA_041650575.1 Desulfobaccales bacterium | reverse complement strand
GCTTTACTTGCCGGTGGCGGTCCTGCCGGTGATGTCCGCCAGGCAGAGCGGCTTTTTGATCCCCTCTTACGGGCAGCACCGGGCGGGCGGCTCGGTGGTGGAAGCCCCCTTCTTTTGGGCCATCAACAATTATTCCGATATGACTTTTTACCAGACCGTGCTTTCCAACCGGGGTTATATGCAAGGCGCGGAATATCGCCGCCGGGGCCACGGCGAGGCCGCGGCCAATTTCCGGTTTTTCTATCTGAATGACAGTTGGGCTCCCGCCAACGAAGGCACCACCAACCGCCGCTACTGGGCCGCGGGGATGATCAACCAGCCCGTGGGCGACTGGGAAATCCGGGGCACCCTGGACCGGGTCAGCGATGACGCCTATCTCAAAGACTTCAATTTCGGCTACATGGGCCTCAATCGCTATTCCCGGGACCTGCTCATGGAGTTTGGCCGGGACCTGGAGCAGGAAGACGTGAATACCCGGGTATCCAGCTTCGTGGTGGCCCGCAATTTCTCGGTGGCTAATATCACGACCTACACCCGTTATTATGAAAAGCTGATCCCTGATGACCCCAACCTGTTTAACCGGGTCCCGGGATTCTCGTTCACCACGGTGCCCCTGGGTTTAGGCCCCTTGCCCTTATCCCTGGGGCTTGAGTCCTCTTATAATTACTTCTATCAAAACCATGGCATGACCGGCGACCGCCTGGATTTGCACCCCCAGGTCTGGTTCCAGGCCCAGCCCCTGCCGGGCATCGCATTCAATTCCCGGGCGGGGTACCGGGAGACGGTCTTCCGGGTGGATCACACCGTCCCCGATGGCCCGCCGGAGCGGTATCTCGGACGCCAGTTGTTCGATACCAAGGTGGGGCTGGCCGGAGCCTGGGCCCGGGACTATGGCCGCGGGGCCGAGTCCTCTTATTTCTTCAGACACATTATCCGCCCTGAGGTGACTTACTGGAATCTCCCCCACTATGATCCCACCCGCTATCCCGACTTTGACCCGTTTGATAAAGGCTGGGTGGCCCGGGTGAACCGCAACCTGCCGGTACGGGAGGGGGATGATCCTTTTGGCGGCGTCAACGCCCTCACTTACGGGATCTCCAACGACATTCTATGGCGCAGCCAGAACGAGCAAGGACAGGCTACGGTGCGGGACCTGTTGTGGTTCCGCCTGACCCAAAGCGCCTTTTTCAACAAGACCAGCATGGGGCTGGACGGTACTCCCCAACACCATCATCCCTTCTCCGATTTCTGGGGAGAAATGCAGTTTTACCCGGTGAAGCAGATCGCCCTGGGCACCAGCCTGGGAGTCACCCCCTATAAAGAAGCCTTTGACCGGGCCGATTTCAAGGTCACCTTTCTGGATCAGGAACGGCAGAACTATCTGAGCGTGAACTATATTTTTGTCAAGGATTTTGCCAAACAAATTAACGTGGAAACCTATCTAAATCTTTTTAGGTCGGTGAAAACCTGGCTCACCTATGGCCATACCTTTGAGACCAATAACCAACTGGAACAAAGGTATGGCGTCGTGTTGCAGCGCCAGTGCTGGGGGGTGGTCTTGTCGTACACCGACCGGCCCGATGACAAGCGCATCGGTTTTACCGTGTTCATTCCGGGATTGGGGGAGAAGATGAAACGCTCCCCGGTGCGTTTCCCGGATGAGACCAAGAATAAAGAGGGTCCTGACCTGTTTTAGGGGCCTAGTCATAGGCCGGGAACCCTTTCGACAAGCGTGAACCTTTAGCTGACGCGGGCCTTGCCCGCTTAGGCAGATGAAACCGAGGAGGTTGAGTAATTCATGAAACTGGCAATTATCGGCGCAGGCTATGTGGGGCTGGTCACCGCGGCCTGCTTCGCCGAAATGGGTAACGAAGTTATCTGTGTGGATGCGGACGCGTCTAAGGTGGCGGCCCTGGAGCAGGGGCGCATTCCCATCTATGAACCTGGGTTGGAGGATTACGTCAAGCGCAATTTTCAGGAGCATCGCCTCATGTTCACCACCGACCTGGGGCCGGCGATTCAAAAGAGTCTGGTGTGCTTCATCGCGGTGGGCACTCCCCAGGACCGGGACGGCTCCGCCGATCTGTCCATGGTGCTGCAAGTGGCCCGGGACATCGGCCGGCATATGAACGGCTACAAGGTGATCGTGGAGAAATCCACCGTGCCGGTGGGCACCGCCAAGCAGGTGCGCCAGGTCATTTTGGAGGAACTGGCTGCCCGGGGCGAAAACTTCGAATTCGACGTGGTCTCCAACCCGGAGTTCCTCAAGGAAGGCACGGCGATCGACGATTTCATGAAGCCGGACCGCATCGTGGCGGGATGCGACGAGGTGCGGGTGGCCGAATTGATGAAAGAGCTGTACGCGCCCTTTGTCCGCACCAACCACCCCATCATCATCATGGACGTGGTGTCCTCGGAACTGACCAAATACGCGGCCAACGCCTTTCTGGCCACCAAGATTTCCTTTATCAACGAGATGGCCAATATCTGCAGCAGGACCGGCGCCAACATCAATATGGTGCGCCAGGGGATCGGCTCCGACCGCCGCATCGGCCCCCTGTTTCTCTTTCCGGGGCTTGGATACGGCGGCTCTTGCTTTCCCAAGGATATGCAGGCCTTGATTCATACGGCCAGGGCGCACCGTTACACCCCCCGCCTCCTGGAAGCCGCGGAAGCCGTCAACGAGGACCAGCGCCGTATCTTCGCGGACCTCATCTCCGAGTACTTCGCAAATAACCTCAAGGGGAAGGTCTTCGCCGTCTGGGGGCTGTCTTTCAAGCCCCAAACCGATGACATCCGGGAGGCCCCGGCCCTGACCATCATCTCCCGGTTGCTGGAAGCGGGGGCCCGGGTCCAGGCCTATGACCCGGAGGCCATGAACGCCAGCCGCCAGCACTTCGGGGACCAGCCCGGCGTGAGCTTTGCCGCTTCCGGCTACGCGGCCCTGGAAGGCGCCGACGCCCTGATTATCTGCACCGAATGGACCAAGTTCCGGGAGCCCGATTTTGACCGGATGCGGACCTTGCTCAAGGCCCCGGTAATCTTTGACGGCCGCAACCTCTATAACCCCGTCAAGCTGGCCAACCTGGGATTCAGCTATTTCCACATCGGCCAGAAGGTCGACTAGCCATAAAGCGGTGGGGCGGGCGGCGGCGCCCGCTTCCGCCCCAAGCCGGAGCATTTTAAGCCGGCGGCCGAAGACGGCCGCCCTAGCGAAGCGGGTAAGAAGGAGCTGAGCCATGTCTCCCGAGTCACAGCCGAGGGCCACAGGCCGGGCCGCGCCTCTCCGCCAGATCGATCTGGCAGGCTTCTCCCGTCTCCGGGTCCTGGTGGCCGGGGACTTCATGCTGGATGAGTATCTCTGGGGGAAAGTGGAGCGCATCTCTCCGGAGGCCCCGGTGGCGGTGGTCGAAGTGGAGCGGGAGACCCGCACCCTGGGGGGCGCCGGCAACGTGGTCAACAACCTGGTGGCCCTGGGGGCCCGGGTGGAAGTCCTGGGTCTGGTGGGCGAAGACAATCCCGGCCGCCTGCTGCGCCAGGAGATGATCCGGCTGGGGGTAGAGGTGGAGGGCCTCTTCACCGACCGCCAACGCCCCACCTCCCGGAAGACTCGGGTCTTCGGCAACCAGCAGCAGGTGGTGCGCATCGACC
>JBAZKX010000330.1:0-3653 GCA_041650575.1 Desulfobaccales bacterium | reverse complement strand
CCAGGCAAAAAATCCCTCAGCCTTCTGTAACTCGCTAACCGCGCGGCTCCGGGTGGGCAGGTGACCGATAGGGGCTGGCTCAGGGGCGGCGGTTCACCGCCCCTGCCGTTTCGGAAGAAGCCTGGACGGGTTCAGGCCGCCCCCGGCTGAACTCCTTTAAAGGAGCGGCTTGATCAATTTCTCGAAATCCTCTTTGCTCCGGGCTCCCAGGATTTTGTGGGCAATGTTCCCCTGTTTGTCGATGATGAAGGTCATGGGCACCAGCTCGATGCCGCCGTAGGCCTTGCTTACCGCATCATTGCCGATGAGCACCGGGTACTTCAGACCCAACTGGCTGACGATCTGCTTGAGCTGCTCGGGGGTGGAGGCCAGGCCGATCCCCAGGGTCTCGAAGCCCTTGCTCTTAAGTCCCTGGTCGATTTGATTCAGGTGTGGCATCTCCTCCCGGCAGGGACCGCAAAAGAAGGTGAAAAAGTTGACCAATACCACCTTGCCCTTGAACTGGCTGAGGCTGTAGTCTTTGCCGTCGGTAACATTCTTCAAAGTAAAGTCCGGGGCGCTGCTGCCCGCGGCCCATCCCGAGGTGGCCGCGGCCAGGCAGAACAGCGCCGCCAACAACACCATCCAGAACCTTGCCGGACCTACCGTGGTCTTGATCTTCATGTACATCTCCTTGGACCCGAATGATCGTTGTAATACTCGATAATATATATCCGAAAAATCCTGGCGCCACAATGCATCCGGCTTCCCCGGCCCGGCGGCTCTCTGCTCTGAGGCTGAGGCCGTCGGGGTGAGTGCGGCTGCCCGGCGCTGAGCGGGATTGAGAGTGACGCAGAACTTTTCCGGCCATAGCGAAATTTCTTGATTTTCTTAGCAACTTGGGTTAAAAAGTTAACGTTCAGATATAAAGCGACTAAGATCAGACAACAAGGAGTTCGGTCCAAGAGTAACCGGTCTAAATCAAAGATAAAACAGGGTAAAGGAGGCACCCCTGCCCGAGTTCACGGGGAGGAGCCTGGTCTGAATTTTAATCAACCCAGCACCTACTTCAGCAGTCCTCTTTTCTCTTTTTGCCTTTACCCAAGCCTCCCTGGGCTCCGGAAACACTTGGTATTCATGGATTTATGGCAGCCAGCGCCCCCTTGAGCTCTCTCATATTGCCTCACCTCAGCCAATTGACGCCATACCAGGCCGGCAAACCTCTGGAAGAACTGGAACGGGAACTAGGACTCACCGGCGCCATCAAGCTGGCGTCCAATGAAAATCCCCTGGGTCCTTCGCCCCTGGCCCTGGCCGCCATTCGGGACGGCCTGGAGAGCCTGCATCGCTATCCCGACAGCCACGCCTATTATCTGAAGGAAGACCTGGCCCGGCATTTGGGTCTGGTCCCCGAGCAGTTGATTCTGGGGAACGGCTCCGACGAGGTCCTAGACCTGCTGGTCCGAGCCCTGGTGCCGCCCGGAGGCGAGGTAGTGAGCACCACCCACACCTTCTTGATGTACGGCCTCCTGACTCAGGCCGTGGGCGGGTTTTTTCGCGCGGTGCCCTTGAAAGAGATGCGGGTGGACCTGGAGGCCGTGGCCCAGGCGGTCACGCCCCAGACCCGTCTGATCATCCTGAACAATCCCAATAACCCCACCGGCACCGCGTTTTCGCGCCGGGAGTGGGAAGCCTTTCTGGCGAAAGTCCCCGCCACCGCCACGGTGGTGTTGGACGAAGCCTACATCGATTTTGCCGACGACCCCGGGGTGCCTTCCTGCCTGGACTATCTGGCGGAAGACCGGCCCCTGGTGGGTCTGCGCACCTTTTCCAAGGCCTATGGCCTGGCCGGCCTGCGGATCGGCTACGGCTTCGGCCCCTCTGAGCTGATGGACTACCTCAACCGCCTGCGGATGCCGTTCAACGTCAACCGCCTGGCCCAGGCCGCGGCCCGGGCCGCGCTTCAGGATACCGCGTTTGTGGCCCGGACCCTGGAGGTGGTGCTGGCTGGCAAGGACCTGGTCTGCCGGGAACTGACGCGCCTCGGCCTGGCCTTTGTGCCCAGCCAGGCCAACTTCATCCTCATCCGGATGCCGCGGCCGGGGCGGGAAGTCTATCAAGCCATGTTGCGGGAAGGGGTCATCATCCGGGCGATGGACGAGTATGGTTTTCCCGACTATATCCGGGTCAACATGGGGCTTCCGGAGGAGAACCGGCGGTTCCTCACGGCGTTGGCAAAGGTGTTGGGGTCGGCGAACTGAGTGGGCCCCCGGGAAATCATCACCATCGACGGTCCGGCTGGGGCCGGCAAGAGCACGGTGGGCCGGCTTCTGGCCCAATCCTTGGGTTATCTCTATCTGGACAGCGGCGCCCTGTATCGGGCCGTGGCCTGGCAGGCCCGGCGTCTGGGAGTGTCCCTGGACGACCCTGAGCCCCTGCAGACTTTCCTGAAGGGCTTTGCCCCTGAGGTGATCGCCAACGCCCGGGGTTTTCACCTGGTCATCGACGGCGCCGAAGTTACCGAGGAAATCCGCTCCGCGGCCGCAGGCCGGGACGCCTCCAAGGTGGCGGTACAGCCGCTGGTGCGGCAGTGGGTCAAAGCGCGGCTCCGGCATTTGGCCAAAAACGGCGGCGTGGTGGCCGACGGCCGGGACCAGGGCACCGCGGTCTTTCCCGGCGCGGCGCACAAATTTTATCTGGATGCGTCCTTGGCCACCCGGGCCGAGCGGCGTCGCCAGGACTGGCCTAAGGCAGGCGATCCGCCGGAATTGACCGAGATTATGGCGGAGATCGCGGCCCGGGACCTGAGGGACTCAAGTCGAAGCGAGGCGCCGTTGCGTGTCCCCGAGGACGCCGTGGTCATCGACACCACCGATTTGAGCATTGATGAAGTGTTAAAGCAATGCCTGGCCAGGATCAGGGGAACTGATTCCGGCAGGTTGGAACTTAAACCTAGTTAACTTGTCTAAGGGGGCTAACATGGACGGTATGGAAAAAAATGAACTGACTAACCACACCAGGCCGGAGGATGTCGAAGACCGGCCCCAAAACGAAGAGATCGCCAGCGCTGCTCCGGCTTCGGAATCTCCGGCGGAACCCGCCGCCGAGATGCAGGATATGGAGTCCATGAGCGAACTCTACGAAGAAAGCTTGAGGCGCGTCCAGGAAGGGGAAGTCGTCAAGGGCCGCATCGTATCCATCACCAAGGATTACGTCATGGTGGATATCGGCTACAAGTCCGAAGGCCAGATCCCCATCCACGAATTCACCACTCCCGAGGGCGAAGTTACAGCCCAGGTGGGGGATGAGGTGGAAGCCCTGATGGAGAGCCGGGAAGATGAAGAAGGCGCGCTTATGCTCTCCAAAAATAAAGCGTCCAAGATCAAGGTGTGGGAAGAGGTCAGCAACGCCTACCACAACGAAGGCGAAGTGGAAGGCACCGTCGTGGCCAAGGTCAAAGGAGGCCTCTCCGTTGACCTGGGAGGGATTGTCGCCTTTCTCCCCGGCTCCCAGGTGGACCTGGCGCCCATGCGCCATACCGACCATCTCATCGGCCAGCGCTTTATGTTCAAGGTCCTGAAATTCAACCGCAAACGGCGCAACGTGGTCCTGTCCCGGCGAGTCATCCTCGAGAAGGTCAAAAACGAAGCCAAAACCACCCTGCTGTCCACCCT
>JBAZKX010000329.1:0-3664 GCA_041650575.1 Desulfobaccales bacterium | reverse complement strand
CCCACGCCGGTGGTGAGCTTCGCGGTCCGGGAGGGCAAACACGCCGGGGCCATCAATATCACCGCCAGCCATAATCCCTCCGAGTATAACGGCATCAAGTTTTCGCCCGCCACCGGCGGGCCCGCGCCCTCCCCGGTGACCAACGCCATCGAAGCCATCATCGGCAAGATGACCGCCGCGGCCGTCAAGACCATGCCCGTGGCCCAGGCCCGGCAACAGGGCCTGGTGGTAGACCTGGACCCTCGGGAATCCTATTTTAAACATCTCAGGGAACTGGTGGACCTCGAGGTCTTGCGGAAATCGGGCCTCAAGGTGGTGGCGGACGTCCTTTACGGCACCGGCCACGATTACCTGGACGCCTTCCTGAAGGAGGCGGGGGTGCAGGTGGAGGTCCTCCACGGCTATCGGGACCCCTATTTCGGGGGGCACCGTCCCGAGCCCTCCGAGGAATTTTTGCAGGAACTCTCGGCCCGCATCAAGGCGAGCGGGGCCCACCTGGGTCTGGCGGTGGACGCCGATGCCGACCGTTTCGGGGTCATGGACGCCGCGGGCGTTTACCACGATGCCAATACGGTCCTGGGCCTGCTCTTCGATTATCTCATCGAGACCCGGGGCTGGGACGGCGGGGTGGCCCGCAGCGTCGCCACCACCCACCTGCTGGATCGGATCGCCGCCCGGCATCACCGGCCGGTGTACGTCACCAAGGTGGGCTTCAAGTACCTGGGGGAATATATCAATAACGACCAGGTGGTCATGGTGGGCGAGGAGAGCGAAGGCTTCTCCATGAAGCACCATCTGCCG
The DNA here is from genome assembly GCA_041650575.1 of Desulfobaccales bacterium. Lineage (GTDB taxonomy): Bacteria > Desulfobacterota > Desulfobaccia > Desulfobaccales > 0-14-0-80-60-11 > 0-14-0-80-60-11. The sequence continues at coordinate 2,863 of JBAZKX010000329.1, read as the reverse complement.
GAAAAAGACGGCATCCTGGCCGGGCTTATGGTGGCCGAAATGGTGGCCCGGAAGCGCAAGGGCCTCCCCGAACTGATCCAGGACCTGTTTGCCAAGGTGGGCCCGGTTTACAACCGCCGCCTCAATTTCTCGCTGACGCCGGAAGTCAAGGCGCGGCTGCTGGTGCGGCTTCAGACGCCTCCGGCCCGGTTTGCCGATCTCGCCGTGACGGAGCATATCACCCTGGATGGCCACAAATACGTCCTGGAAGACGGCAGTTGGGTGTGTTTCCGGCCCTCCGGCACCGAGCCGGTGGTGCGCTTCTACTTCGAGGCTTCGTCGCTCAAGGAAATGGAGCGGCTGAAAAACGCAGGAGAAGCCTTGATCCGGGAAGCCTGACATGCCCGGCATGAATTTTCCTTATCTCCTGGAAGCGGCTTTGATGGCCGTGGTCCTGCTGTTTTCCGTCATCGTCCACGAGGTGGCCCACGGCTACGTGGCCCTCTTGAACGGCGATCCCACCGCCCGGATGCTCGGCCGGATTACGCTGAATCCGGCTCCCCATATCGACCCCATCGGCACCATCCTGTTGCCCCTGTTGCTCCTGATGACCCACGCCGGCATTCTCTTCGGCTGGGCCAAGCCGGTGCCAGTCAACCCCCTCAACTATCGCAACTACCGCTGGGGCGAGTTCGCGGTAAGCGCCGCCGGACCCGTGAGCAATCTGGTCCTGGCCGCGCTCTTCTCGATGGTGCTGCGCCTGGGGATCAACAACCCGGGCCTCATGCAGATGGCCTACTTCGGCGTCAGCATCAACATCTTCCTGGCCCTGTTCAACCTGATTCCCATCCCGCCCCTGGACGGCTCTCACATCCTGGTCCTCTTTCTGCCCCGGGAACTGGCCCGGCTCTATGCCTACCTCCAGCCCGTGGGGTTCGTCCTCATCCTGATCCTCTTTTACACCGGGGTCATGGGGGCCATCATCATGCCGCTGTACCGCGCCATTGCCCTGCTTATGCTGGGATAAATCCGGCTAAACGCGGCTTTTCCCTCTTGGCCGGCGGGGGGAATTTAACCATTTAGCCAGAGATCAGAAATCATTCTCCTCCTTCAGGAGATTCCGCATCATCAGCACCACATCGTATGTCCCCCCCTGCAAGTCTCTAAAGTAGTCTTCTAAAGTAGCTCTGACCCTAAAGCCCCTGGACTGAAAGGCCTTGATGACGTTTTTCAATTCGGTAATCACCTCCACTTTCAGCCAGTGGAAGTTTTCTTTGGTGGTAAGGTCGATCAATTGATCTAAAATCAATGAGCCTAACCCCAAACCCTGAAAAGGCCTGGCCACGAGAATTTGCTGGATCTCGCCGACATTCAGGGCGGCATGCTGCCCCCTATAGAGATTGAGGCTGGCGACAATCTGCTTCCCGGCCAGATCTTCCGCCACCAATGCCATGATTTTTTGCGCATTTTCGGCTTTCAGCCAATAATCTAACACCTTTGGGTTTTTTACATCTTCTTTACAAAACTGAAGATCTTCTTTGGGAGCGGCCTGGAAGAATTGGATCAGACCGACCCGATCTCGTCCATTGAGAAACCGGATTACCACCTTTCGACCATTGGTCAAGGTGGCGAACTGGTGATAAGCGACATAATTTTGCATAACCCACCTCCTTTTGGGCAGCAAACCTTACCGCCTCATCTCAATTTCCCAAAAAGATCTGTTAATGGAGTCAGAGTAGGACCAATGAAGAAACGAACAAAAGCGGGTAAACCTTTCGGGCGAGAAAGAGGTGCAGGGATAAAAAGAGAGGCAGAAAAACGAGAAAGGCTACCTGCAAAGTCTACCTTTTTCTTCTGCCATTACCTAACCTCCCTCATCTCAGGAAATTAATTGCAGAATCATTTTTGTAAAGTAGGCTATAGATTAATCATGAAAATACTCTTGTCAATGGACCAGGACGATCAGAATTCAGCCTCACCGTGGAAGGCTGTGATCCCTTTAAAGCCAAGATATCCAGATCTTAGGGCGGTGGCTGCCGGTCACCTCGAACCGGAGTATGACAATAATAATCCAGCCTGGGAACTTTCATGTTAGGAATTGTCAGGAAGCGAGATAACATATTGCCATATGTTCAATACTTGCATCTTGCCAAAAAGAGACGTAAAATAATAATTTTTAGAGAGAGAAATCCGGCCGCGCGGCCGGCTTTTTCATCGAATACTTTAAGAGGAGTTCCACTATGGATACATGTCCCCATGGAGCCGATCCGAAGGCCTGCGGCGAAGATCCGAAGGCCTGCGAGGGATGTTCTCCGGCTCATCATGCTGAAGAGAAAGACGAACAAGAAAAGGAACTGACCCGGGCCCTGAAGCAGATTCGCCACAAACTGGTGGTGATGAGCGGCAAAGGCGGGGTAGGCAAGAGCAGCGTGGCCGTCAGCCTGGCCCTGGCCCTGGCCCGCCGGGGCAAGAAAGTCGGGTTGATGGACGTGGACCTGCACGGCCCCAATGTCTTGCGGATGCTGGGCCTGAAACAACCGGTGGATCTGCTCCATGCCCAGTTTGCCCTGCCGCCGGAGCTGTTCGACAACCTCAGGGTGATTTCCGTCGAGGCCATCATGCGGGACCGGGAGATGGCGGTGATCTGGAGGGGTCCCTTAAAACACCAGCTCATCCGGCAGTTCCTCAGCGAAGTGCAGTGGGGCGAACTGGATTACCTGGTGGTGGATTCGCCTCCGGGGACCGGCGATGAGCCCATGAGTGTGGCCCAGACCATCCCCGACGCCCTGGCCGTCATCGTTACCACCCCCCAGGAAATCTCCCTGGCGGACGTGCGCAAGTCTTTGAATTTCTGCGAAAAGATCAATATGAAGGTGGTGGGCAT
>JBAZKX010000328.1:0-3668 GCA_041650575.1 Desulfobaccales bacterium | reverse complement strand
ACAGGCTGTCCCCATTGCGCCCAGGAGAAAGAGTTCCTGGCGGAGCTGCAACGCACCGATCCCGATCTTAAGGTGGTCCTCCTGGAGGTCTTTGCCAACCGGGAGAACCTGGAATTAATGCAGAAAGCCGGAAAATTGCTGAACGCCGACGTCTCCGGGGTGCCCTTCACCGTCATCGGCGATCACTACATCATCGGCTGGCAGGATGCTTTAACCACCGGCCGCCTGATCGAGAGCGTCGTCCAGGAAGCGCGCCGCAGCGAAGCCCCCGACGTGGTGGGCCGACTCTCTTCCGGCCAGGCGCCCGGCCTGACGCCCGCCCCGGAGCAACAGTTCATCCCCGAGACCTTGACCCTCCCCTTTATCGGCCCGATCAATCTCAAGTACCTGTCTCTGGGGGCCATCACCGTCCTCATCGGGGCCCTGGACGGCTTCAACCCTTGCGCCATGTGGGTCCTGATCTTCCTCATCAACCTGCTGCTGGGCATGGCAGACCGCAAGAAAATGTGGGCCCTGGGCGGCGCCTTTATCCTCACCACCGGGGCCGTCTACTTCCTGTTCATGACCGCCTGGCTCAACATCCTGGTTTTTTTAGGATTTATCTTCTGGATCAGGATTATTATCGGCCTGGTGGCCCTGATTGCCGGCGGGTATAATCTGAAAGAATACTGGACCGACACCGCGGGCGTCTGCAAACTGAGCCACGGAGGCCGCCGCCAGCGGACCATGGCGTGGGTCAAGGAGGTGATCTCGGCCCGCAAATTCTGGCTGGCCCTGGGTGGCATTATTCTGCTGGCCTTCCTGGTCAACCTGGTGGAGGTGATCTGCTCCGCGGGCTTTCCGGTGGTCTATCTCCAAATCCTGAGTCTGACGCCCATGCCTTTCTGGCAATATTATCTCTATATCTGGCTTTATATCTTCATTTTCATGCTCGACGACATCATCGTCTTCCTCGCGGCCATGGTCACCCTGCAAATGATGGGCGTCACCGACGGCTATAAACGCTTCTCCAATCTCATCGGCGGCGTCCTCATGCTGATCATCGGGGTTTTGCTCATCGTCAAACCCGGCTGGCTGATGTTCGGCTGAACGAGATTCGTGATTTAACCGCTCATCCGGGTGGCATTTCGGGATCGGCGCGCCTATGTTAAAGCATATATTCCTGCACCAATCAGGGCTGGCGCCAAAAGCCGCCCGAACCGACTTGCACAAAGGGAGGATTTTTCCATGGAATTGAAGGGCTCACAAACTGAAAAAAACCTGCTCATCGCCTTCGCCGGCGAATCCCAGGCCCGGAACCGCTACACCTTCTATGCCGGTGAGGCCAAAAAGGCCGGTTACGAATACATTGCCGCCATCTTCATGGAGACTGCGGAAAATGAGAAGGAGCACGCCAAGGTCTTCTTCAAGTACCTGGGTGAAGGCGCCACCGAGATCGTGGCCGGGTATCCCTTTCACCTGGGGGACACCTTGAGCAACCTGCTGGCCGCGGCCGAAGGCGAGAATTACGAATGGACCACCATGTATCAGAATTTTGCAGAGGTGGCCGGCCAGGAGGGCTTCAAGGAGATTGCCACCTCCTTCCGGGAGATCGCCAAGGTGGAGCACTTCCACGAAGCCCGCTACCGGGCCCTGGCGGAGCACGCCAAGAACGGCACCATGTTCCACCGCGACGAACCCGTCACCTGGCACTGCCGGAACTGCGGCTATCTGGTCAAGGGCAAGGACGCTCCGGAGTCCTGCCCCTCCTGCAAACATCCCCGGGCCTATTACGAACCCCTGGCGGAGAATTATCAATAGGGGCTAACTTGCTTGATACGTGCTCTCAAAACCTCAAGGGGCCGGGGTGAGAGGGTGGTTGTCCCGACGCTGATAGCCCTTGAGCCACAATCTGGACGGCGCCGGGCCATTTTTTTATCGACATTTGCCGGGAATTTTTTCAAAATTCCCCAGGTGCCCTAGCGGCGCCACCTAAAATCTGAAGCAGAGGAAATCCCCATGCACTATCTGGTCGGCCTGGTGGTCCTGGCCTATCTCCTCGGCTCCATCCCCGCGGGGCTGCTGGTGGCCCGGCTGCTGGGCGGGCCGGACCCCCGGGGGCAGGGCAGCGGCAACCTGGGCGCCGCCAACGTCTTCCGCCAGTTGGGCCGCCAAGCCGGTGCCCTCACCCTGTTGGGCGATATGGCCAAAGGCGCCCTGCCGGTGGGCCTGGCCCTGGCCTGGCTCACTTCGCTGGGGCCCTGGCAGGAGACCGGCGTGGCCCTGGTGGGGGCCGCCGCGGTCCTCGGCCATGTCTTTCCCTTGTATCTGGGGTTTAAAGGCGGCAAGGCCGTGGCCACCACCTTCGGCGTCGTGGCCGTGCTGGCCCCCTGGGCCGCGCTCAACCTGGCGGCCGTTTACCTCCTGGCCCTGTCCCAGACCCGGATCTTCTCCATCAGCGCCCTGATCTGCGCCTGGCTGCTGCCGGTGGCCGTGGGGCTGTTTGCCGATTCCAAGGCTTATCTGCTCTTGGCCGGGGCCCTCTCGGGCCTCATCCTGGTCTGCCACCGGGATAACCTGGAACGTTTCTTTAAGGGAGAAGAGCCGCGCCTGTAACCGCGGCGCCATCAACTCAATTTAATGGAGAAGGAACATGCTGATCAAGGATTGGATGACGAAAGACCCCGTCACCATTACGGACGATACTTCGATGATCAAGGCCATTCATATCATGAAGGAGCGCCGGTTCCGGCGGATTCCGGTGGTGACCAAGGGGAAGCTGGTGGGTATGGTGACGGACCGGGACCTGAAGGAGGCCTCTCCCTCCAAGGCCACCACCCTGGACGTCCATGAGCTGTATTACCTCCTGGCCGAACTCCAGGTCAAGGAGATCATGAGCCGCAATCCTATCAGCGTCGGCGAACGCGACACGGTGGAACACGCGGCCCAGGTCATGCTGGAACACACCATTTCGGGCCTGCCGGTGGTGGACCAGGAGGGCAAGGTGGTGGGGATCATCACCCAATCCGACGTCTTCCGGGCCTTCATGCACATCACCGGCGTGCTCCAGGGCGGCGTCCAGTTCGCCCTGCGCCTGGAAGACCGCCCCGGCCTCATCAAGGAGGTGGTGGACCTCCTGCGGGCCCGGGGCGCCCGCTTCGTCAGCCTGCTGTCCTCCTATACCGCGGCCCACGAAGGCTTCCGGGACGTCTATATCCGGGTCAAGAACCTGACCCCGGAGGAGGCGGCAGCGGCTCAGGCGGAATTGGCGGGCCGTTTCCAGGTGCTCTACATCATCCCGGAAGGGTGATCAGCTTCAGGTTTCGATTATCTCCCTCAGCCCTTTCCCCCGAGGGGGAGAGGGCCGAGGCGAGGGCCTAGTCCTCAGCTCCCGGATTACTTTCCCTTTCAGCAGAAATTAGGTAACCCGCTGCGCCGCGGCGTTGCCGCCTGCGTGCCCGCTGACGAACACGTGAGGAATTTGCCGAGAATATCATAAAAATTAAACACACCTTTATAAAAATATGCTACATAATAAATTATTAAACGATTGCTCAGGGACGAGCATTATCTCTTACTCCTAAGACGGTGATGATATGGCTCGGACCTGCCCTGATTGCCAGGAAACCCTGGAAAGAATCCATCGTAGGACCTGGATGCGTTTCCTCCCCTGCAGTAAGCACTACCTG
>JBAZKX010000327.1:0-3680 GCA_041650575.1 Desulfobaccales bacterium | reverse complement strand
CCGTCAATCTGGAGTTGGAAGAGTTGGCCGCCTTTCTGGAGAACGTCCCGGCCTGGCTGGAACCCGGCGGGCGCCTAGTGGTCATCTCGTACCACTCTCTGGAAGACCGGCTGGTCAAACATCGCCTGGCGGCCTGGGAACGGGCCGGGGTCATGGTTCGCCTCACCCGCAAGCCGCTCACCCCGACTCCGGCCGAAGTGAAGGCCAATCCCCGGGCCCGTAGTGCCAAATTACGTATTGCCGAGAAAATGGCGTAACCACTTGGGAGGGATGGGGGATGGCGAGTAACCTGACGCTCCGCTGGAGCAGCATCGAACAGGCTTTTTTCTCCAAGAACCGCAAGGTCGGGCAGCCCTGGCGCTGGTCCAAGGTCATCACCGGCGCCGTAGTCCTGGCCACCGCCGGAGTCTTTTTCACCTCCTTGTTTTTGGCCTGGGCCGACTTGCAGTTTATCACTCAGAGCTATCAGATTTCCCAGGCGCAGGAAATCCAGAAGCAGTATCTGGATCTCAATCGCAAGCTCCGCATCGAACTGGCTTGCCTTACCTCCATCCAACGTCTGGAGAAACTGGCAGCCGATTATGACATGGGAGCGCCACAACCCTCCCAGGTCGTGACCCTGCCGTGAACCCCGCCATCGGCAAATGGGTCCGGCTGCGCATCGGCTTGGTGGCCGTGGGTCTGTTGCTCTTTGGTCTCTGGATCAGCGGCAGATTCTTTTATTTGCAGGGGATCAGGGGTTCGGAACTCCGGGAAGAAGCCACCCGGGAGTACCAGAAATTCTGCCCCATCCTGCCGGTCCGGGGCATGATTTTGGACCGCAATGGCGTGGAACTGGCCGTCAGCACCCGGGTTGCATCCGTGGTGGCCCACCCCAGCCAGATCAAGAACGCCGACCGCCTGAGTCGGCAGTTGGCTCCGATCCTGGGGTATAACCACAAGGATTTAAAAGAGATTTTCACCCGGGCCCGTCCCTTCGTCTGGGTCAAGCGTCATCTCACTCCCGAACGGGAGGAGGCCTTTCGGGCCTGGGAGGCCGCCGAGGAAAACCGCAACCGGGCGGCCAGGGTTACCGGCCGCACCGATACGGACGCCGTTTATCTGGTGCCCGAGGCCAAGCGCTACTATCCCCAACAAGCCCTGGCGGGCGAGGTCCTGGGGTTTTGCAACATCGACGGCGACGGCTTGGGAGGCATGGAGTACCAGTATAACAACCAGCTTTACGGCAAGCCCAAGCAGTGCTGGAATATGCGGGATGCCCGGGGCCACATCGTGGTCACCGGGGAAAAGGCCTGGGACCCTGAGGTCATGGGCAATAACGTGGTCCTCACCCTGGATCGCACCCTGCAATACATCGCCGAAAAAGAACTGGCCCGAGGAGTGGAAAAATATCACGCCGCCGGCGGCCTAGCTCTGGTGATGCGGCCCCAAACGGGAGAAATTCTGGCCATGGCCCAGACTCCGGTCATGGACCCTAACCGTTATGCCCAGTTCAATGAAGATGCCCGGCGTAACCGCCTGGTGACCGACTGCCTCGAACCCGGGTCCACCTTTAAAATCTTCATCGTCGCCTCCGCCCTGGATGCCCAGGTGGTCAAGCCCACGGACCGGTTCCACTGCGAAAACGGCGTCTGGCATCTGGGAGCCAAAGAGGTGATTCATGATGTGCATCCCTACGGCGGCCTGACCGTGCAGCAGGTGATTCAGAAATCCAGCAACATCGGGGCGGCCAAGATTTCCCACAAAGTAGGGGCTAAACGTCTGGATCATTATCTCCGTGATTTCGGCTTCGGCCGCCGTTCCGGCATCCTCTTTCCCGGGGAGACTGCCGGGTTGGTGAAAGATCTTCTCCGGACCCGCTCCCTCATCGACCGCACTACCGTGGCCTTCGGCCAGGGCGTGTCGGTGACCCCGCTCCAGATGACCCTGGCCCTTGCGACCATGGGCAACGAGGGCGTCCTCATGGAGCCCCGGTTGGTGAAAGAGATCGTCAGCCCTCAAGGGGACAAAGTGCAGGAGTTTCGGCCCCGCCCGGTCCGGCGGGTCCTTTCCCAGCCTGCCGCCCGGCAGATGCTGGCGATCATGGAGACGGTGACCCAGACCGGCGGCACCGCCAAAGAGGCGGCCCCCGAAGGCTTTACGGTAGCCGGCAAGACCGGGACCGCCCAGAAAATTGTTGGGCGCGCCTATTCTCACAGCAAGTTTAACGCCCTGTTCATCGGCATGATACCCGCCGACCACCCGGTCCTGGCTATTGTGGTTATTGTGGATGAACCTAAAGGGGCCATTTTCGGCGGCGTAGTGGCGGGTCCTATCTTCAAGGAAATTGCGGCCCAGTCCATGCGGGTTTTGGGTTATTACCCCAAGGAACCTCCGAAGGACAAGAATGAACCGGTGCTGGCCTCCCTCCTGGCTTCTCCCGCGGCCGCAGCCACGGGCCCCGAAGGCAAGCCGCAACCGGCGACCCCGGCACTCCCCAAACCGGAGATTGCCAAGGGACCGCTGAAGGTCATGCCCGACGTCAAGGGTTACACGATTCGCCAGGTGCTCAATGCGCTGAATCGCGCCGGCCTGCAATGCCGCTTCGAAGGCAGCGGTATGGCCGTCAGCCAGGAACCGGCGCCCGGAACCGTCATCACCCCTGGCGCCACCTGCGCGGTGAAATTCAAGTCCGGCTCATAAGAGAAGGCCGACCTTGCCAAGCTGTATCAGTTTTTATAGAATTAATTAATAAGGCGGTGAGTCTTGATATCAGGCGCCAGTCACAATCTAACTGCGACGATAAGGGTGGGCCTCGGTGCCTGCCCTTATTTGCTAATCGATAACCGCTCCTGTTCGATAATTAGTTAAGCTGCCGGGCTTTATCCCTGCCCTCAAGGAGGAGAGATGGGGATGGATTATCCGGGGAGAACCTTCCCAGGCATTCCCGATGCGAGCGGGCGGGTACTTCCCATGGCGAGAGATATATGGTGACTCCCAAGACCTTAAGAGAGCTGCTCGAGGGCCTGCCGGACTGCCGGGTGCTGGGCGACGCCCGGGCGCCGGTGCCCGGGGTGGCCTATCATTCCCGGGACGTCGTTCCCGGGGGGCTCTTCGTCGCCTTGAAGGGCCATCGCACTGACGGCCACCTCTATCTCGCCGACAGCCTGGCCCGGGGCGCCAAGGTGGTGGTCACCGAGCAGGAACTGCCTCCCCCTGAAGGCGTCACGGTGGTCAGGGTTCCCGAAGCCCGCCTGGCCCTGGCCCATATCAGCGCCGCTTTTTACGACCACCCCAGCCGCGAGCTGACCCTGGTGGGCATCACCGGCACCAACGGCAAGACCAGCACCACTTATCTCCTGGAGGCTATTCTTGGCGCCGCCGGCTGCCGGGTGGGAGTGCTGGGCACGGTGAATTACCGGCTGGGCGAATCCTCCTGGCCGGCGCCGGTGACCACCCCCGAGTCCCTGGACCTCCAGCGCCTCCTGAGGGAGATGCGCACCCGGGGCGCCAGCCACGCCTTCCTGGAGGTCTCGTCCCACGCCCTGGATTTACGCCGGGTGGACCGTAACGCCTTCGCCGCCGGGGTATTCACCAACCTGTCCCAGGATCACCTGGATTATCACCGGGACTTGGACGAGTATTTTGCCGCCAAGTCCCGCCTCTTCCATGAAATTTTGGCTAATGGCCACGGCTCCCGG
>JBAZKX010000326.1:0-3687 GCA_041650575.1 Desulfobaccales bacterium | reverse complement strand
CCAGGCAGGAGATATCGTCTTCGTCATTAAGCCCGACCTCACCGTGGAGGTCCGCCGCGTGGAAATAGACCGGAGCCTGGACGGCGAGGTCATCATCAAGCAGGGGCTCAAACCCGGGGAACAGGTCGTGACCGACGGCCAACTGCGGCTGGTGGCGGGAGCCAAGGTCCAGATCAAGAGCGGGCTCTAAAGGTCCCGGGGCGGCCTTATGCACTTCACCGAACTCTTCATCCGCCGGCCGGTCATGACCACCCTGGTCATGCTGTCCATCCTGATTTTTGGGGCCATGAGCTATCGCTACCTGCCGGTAAGCGATCTGCCCAACGTGGACTTTCCTACCATCCTGGTGAGCGCCAACCTTCCCGGGGCCTCGCCGGAGACCATGGCCGCCGCGGTGGCCACCCCTTTGGAACGCCAGTTTTCCACCATCGCCGGGCTGGACTCCATGAGTTCCACCAACGCCCTGGGGCTCAGCCAAATCACCCTGCAATTCGCCTTGAGCCGGAGCATTGACGCCGCCGCCCAGGACGTCCAGGCGGCCATTTCCAAGGCCGGGGCGCAACTGCCCCCCGAACTGCCCTCGCCGCCCACGTATCAGAAGGTCAATCCCGCGGACCAGCCGGTCCTTTACCTGGCTTTGAGTTCGGACACCCTGCCGCTGTCCACCGTGGATGAATACGGCCAAACCCTGATGGCGCAGCGGATCTCCATGGTGGAAGGGGTGGCCCAGGTCCAGATTTTCGGTCCCCAAAAATATGCGGTGCGCATCCAACTGGACCCCAAGGCCCTGGCCAGCCGGGGGCTCGGCATCAACGAAGTGGGGGATGCGGTCAAGAGCCAAAACGTCAACCTGCCCACGGGAACCCTGTATGGGACCCACAAAGCCGTCACGGTCCAGGCCACCGGCCAGCTTACCAATGCCGAGGCGTACCGGCCGCTGATCGTGGCCTACCGAAAGGGCCAACCCGTGCGCCTGGCTGACCTGGGCCGGGTGCTCAACAGCGTCGAAAATGACAAGCTCGCCTCCTGGTACAAAAACACCCGGGCCATCGTCCTGGCCATCCAGCGGCAGCCGGGGACCAACACCATCCAGGTGGTGGACTCCATCAACAAGATTTTGCCGACCCTGAGGAGCCAGATTCCGGCCTCGGTAGGCATCTTCACCCTGTATGACCGGTCCGCCACCATCCGGGAATCGGTAAACGACGTTCAGTTCACCCTGCTCCTGGCGCTGGGGCTGGTGGTCCTGGTCATTTTCCTCTTCCTGCGCAACCTCTCGGCCACCATCATCCCCAGCCTGGCTTTGCCCATGTCCATTGTGGGCACGTTCTCGGTCATGTATCTCTTGGGCTATAGCCTGGACAACCTGTCCTTGATGGCCCTGATCCTGGCGGTGGGCTTTGTGGTGGACGACGCCATCGTGGTGCTGGAAAATATCGTGCGTCACATGGAAATGGGAGAAGAGCCCTTTGCCGCAGCCGTCAAGGGTTCCCGGGAGATCGGCTTCACCATTCTCTCCATGACCCTGTCTCTGGCCGCGGTGTTTATCCCGGTATTCTTCATGGGCGGCATCCTGGGACGACTACTCCATGAGTTCGCGGTGACCATCGTGGCTGCCATCTTAGTTTCCGGCCTGGTCTCCCTGACCCTGACCCCCATGTTGTGCAGCCGCTTCTTAAAGCCGCCCCGGGAAGCGCATCACGGCCGTCTCTATATGCTGACGGAGCGCTTTTTTGACGGCCTGTTCCGGCTCTATGACGCTACCCTGCAATGGGTGCTCAGGCATCGCCGGGCCACCATGCTGGTGTCCGGCCTGCTCCTGGTGGTCACTTTGGCGCTCTTCGCCATTATTCCCAAAGGCTTCCTGCCCAGCGAAGATACGGGCTCCATCTTCGCCTTCACCGAGGCGGCTGAGGGTATCTCCTTTGAGGCCATGGTGCAGGAACAGAAGGCCTTGATGGCCATCGTGACTCAAAACCCCTATATGAAGAGTTTTTTCTCCAGCGTCGGAGCCGGCGGCCCCAACGTGGCGGGCAATACCGGCCGCATGTTTATCCGTCTGATTCCTCGCAATCAGCGTCCGGGGGTGGAGGAGATCATCCAGGATTTGCGGGTCCAACTTTCCAAAGTCCCCGGTATCCGGGCCTATCCCCAGAACCTCCCGCCGATCCGCATCGGCGGCATGCTGACCAAGGGCCTCTATCAGCTTACCTTGCAGAGTCCGGACACCGGCGAACTCTATAAATACGGACCCCTGCTCCAGGACAAGATGCGGAATTTACCGGGGTTGGTGGACGTCAACAGCGATCTGCAGATCAAGAATCCCCAGGTGAATGTGTTGATTAACCGGGACAAGGCGGCCACCCTGGGGGTCTCGGCCCAGCAGATCGAGGACGCCCTCTACTACGCTTACGGCTCCCGGCAGATTTCCACCATCTACGCCCCCAACAACGAGTACCAGGTCATCATGGAACTGGAGCCCAGGTACCAGACGGATCCTTCGGCCCTGCAATGGCTGTACGTGAGGTCGAATACCGGCCAACAGGTGCCGTTGGCGGCCCTGGCCAATTTGACCCAGACCCTGGGTCCCCTGACCATCAACCATGCCGGGCAACTGCCCGCGGTGACCATCTCCTTCAACCTGAAGCCGGGGATGGCCCTGGGGGACGCGGTGGCCGTGGTGCAAAACCTGGCCCGGCAGATGCTGCCGGCCACGATCACCACCAGCTTCCAGGGCGCGGCCCAGGCCTTCCAGGCCTCCATGAAAGGCCTCTGGCTCCTGCTGGTCATGTGTATCCTGGTCATCTACATGATCCTGGGCATCCTGTACGAAAGCTTCATCCACCCCGTCACCATCCTGTCGGGTCTGCCTTCGGCCGGGGTGGGGGCCCTGGCGGCCCTGTTGCTCTTTCATCTGGATCTGAATATCTATGGCTTCGTGGGGATTATCATGCTGGTGGGCATCGTCAAGAAGAACGCCATCATGATGATCGACTTCGCCCTGGAAGCCCAGCGCACCGAAGGCAAAAGCCCGCTGGAGGCGATTTACGCCGGGGCCCTGGTGCGCTTCCGGCCCATCATGATGACCACCATGGCGGCCCTCATGGGGTCTCTGCCCATCGCCCTGGGCTACGGAGCCGGGGCCGAATCCCGCCAGCCCCTGGGGGTGGCGGTGGTAGGCGGCCTCCTGGTCTCCCAGCTCCTTACCCTCTACATCACCCCGGTCTTTTACCTCTATATGGAAGCCTTCCAGAAGAAAATGAGCGGCTGGTTCGGTCGGAAGACAGAAACATTAACCGCCGATGAACGCCGATAAACACGGATAATAGATTGGGGAAAAATGAGGTGCGCCCGGCGCATCCCCTGATTTTTCTCGTTCCCTATCTTGGTTTGGGGACGCCTGTACTCGACAAGCTCATCTTGTCGACTATTTTCATACCCAAGTTTAACTTGGGAACGATTGATAATGGCAAGATAGATTGGATGACAATGCCATGTGACATGAATTTGAACGGGGCCAAATTGACATTCTGCTATTTGGCTCAATATTTTTCCTTTTTATGCAATAATAGATTATCTGCTTCGAAATCCATGAGTCCTGGGGCTTACGATGGGCGATGAAAAAAAGCAAGGTAAATGGGCGAGCGAGATTTACGATACGCTGCGAATTTTTAGTCGAATTAGCAA
>JBAZKX010000325.1:0-3691 GCA_041650575.1 Desulfobaccales bacterium | reverse complement strand
TCGAGCCGATACCGGCGATCTGGAAGGCCCATATCCAATAGTCCACCCCGGTGCCGGGGCTGTACTGCATTTCGGTCAGCGGGGTATATCCCGACCATCCGGCTTGGGAAAACTCACCCACTCCCAACGATACCATGACCAGCATCGCCCCGGCTGTGGTTAGCCAGAGACTGAGCGAATTCATAAAGGGAAAGGCGACATCGCGGGCTCCGATTTGCTGCGGCACCACGATATTCATCAACCCGACCAGAAACGGCATGGCCATGAAGACGATCATGATCGAGCCGTGCGCGCTGAAGATCTGATTGAAGTGCTCAGGGGCCAGATAGCCCAGGGAGCCGCCCGCGGCCACGGCCTGCTGACCGCGCATCAGAATGGCATCGGAGAACCCGCGCAGCAGCATGACCAAGGCGAGAATAATGTACATGATGCCGATCTTTTTGTGATCGAAGCTGGTCAGCCATTCTTTGTAAAGGTAGGTCCACTTCCTGTAGTAAGTGATCAAGCCCATGATCACCATGCCCAGGAGAACCGCACCAGCTACGGCGCTTATCGTGATCAGATTATGATACGGAATCGCTGCCAGGCTTAACTTGCCAAACATCTCAATGGTCCCCCGCAACGTCGGTTCTGGCGTGTGGTGAAACGGTTCCTCGGCTCATATGACCGGGCATTTTGCCCCAATTGGGATCGAATTTGCGCAGGATATACAAGAACAGATCGGGCTTGACCGCAGAGAAATAGGTCACAGGGTAGTAGCCGGCGCTCGGCTTGGCGAGCTGCTCATATCGCTCCAGATCAAGCTTTTCCGGAGACTGCCTGATCTTTTGCACCCACGCTTGAAACTCTTCCCGGGAAACCGCATTCGCCTTGAAATGCATGTTAGCGTAACCGCGACCGCTGATTTGATTATTCTGACCGGCATAGGTGCCTGGTTTATCAGCCAGGAGGTGCAATCGGGTTTGCATGCCTGCCATGGCGTACATCTGGCTGCCCAACTGCGGGATGAAGAAGGAAGTCATTACGGTGTCCGAGGTTATTCTAAAACTGAGCGGAACATTGACGGGAAAAGTGATTTCATTGACGGTCGCGATATTTTCATCCGGGTAGATGAAGAGCCATTTCCAATCCAGGGATACGGCCTCGATGTTGATGGGCTTGTGGGCCGAAGGGATGGGCTTATAGGGGTCCAGAGCATGGGTCCTGGTCCAAGCCAGAATCGCCAGAACCGTGACAATGGCAATGGGAACCGCCCACATGACCAAATCGATTTTGGCCGAATAACTCCATTTCGGCATATAAGCCGATTCGGTGTTGGAAGCTCTGTACTTGAGGGGAAACCAGAAAGCCAGGATGAAGACGGGAATGACAACGATCGCCATGAGCAAGATGGCCGCAATGATGACGAACCGCTCCGACTCGCCGATCGGTCCTTTGGGGTCGAACAAGAGTATCGTGCTGCAACCTCCGAGGCAAGTCACGGCGCCTAGGAGTGACAAGCCGACAAAAACGACATATCTCTTTCTCTTCATCTATCCCCCAAGGTCTCAAGGGTCTTTGCCTTTTGGAAAAATCAAACGCTGAACGGATGTATCTGATCGCCGTAGGATTATCAGGATCGCTGAGAGGAGCTTGCCGCACCTGAAAAATCCGCGGGCAGCTTAAATGAAAAATTAAGACCTGGGAGCAAGGATTGCAAGGTATCGGCCGGTATTAATGAGCCCCCCACTCTTGATATGAGACTCATCTGTCGGCGGGATGCCAAAGGACGGGAGCACGCCGCATCGCCCTGACCGATATGCATATTCTCTTTGGAATTTGTCTGACTGGCAAAAAGGCCCCGCCGGCTGCCTGGCCAACCGGGCCTGGTTAGGAGGACTAAGGGGCCGGCTAAGAATGGAGCGGCCGGTTCACTACCTCCAGAAAGCGCCGGTGGTGCCGGGACCGGTTTTCCACCAGGGCATGGAGGCCCAACTTGGTGACATCCTGAATGATCATCCAGACGATGATATAAACCCAGACGTAGCCAATCAGGTCCCAGGGCAGGGGCGGCACCAGCCAGCCGAAACCGCACATGAGCACCGCCACCACCTGCGTGGACACGATCGCGGTCAGCAGTTGCCAGGAAGGATATGGCCGCTGCCAGAACTTGTTCTTGGTGCGGGAGACAAACAGGAGGAGATGCCCACCGGCAGCCAGCCGCAGGAACAAGAGGGTCTGTAATTGGGGCAGGGCCAGTTCCAAAACGTTGCGGCCGAGAAAAAACAGCAGGAAGCTTTCGATGGTAGCCAGAAAACCCAGCACCGTGGACACGGTCAGCACCCGGCCCATCTCCCACCGCACCGGCGTGGGGCTGAGATAGGTGTTGTCATAAGCGATGGTCATGATGGGGATATCGTCCAAAAGCGCCAGAATGATGATCATCATGGCGGTGAGGGGAAAGACGTTATAGCAGAGCATGGCCGCCACCACGAAGACCATGATGCTGATGGTCATGGCGATGCGGTAGACGGTGTAGCTCATCATGCGCTCAAAGATACGCCGGGCTTCCTCCACCGCGTGGGTGATGACCTTGAGGCCGGGCTCGGTGAGGACCAGGGCCGCGGCCGACTGGGCCGCGTTGGTGGCGCCGGAGACCGCGATGCCTACCTCCGCCTGCTTCAGAGCCGGGGCGTCATTGACCCCGTCGCCGGTCATGGCCACCAGGTGCCCCCGGCCTTGCAGGGCCTTGACGATGTTGTACTTGTGCTCGGGAAAGACCTCGGCGAAGCCGTCGGCTTTCTCGATCTTGTCCACCATGGCGCCGCCCAGTTCGCACTCGCCTTCCTTGGGAAAAAGGTCGCTGGCGGGTTGAATGTTGGTGCCCAGACCCAACTGTTTGGCAATCTCCCGGCCGATGGCCACGTTGTCTCCGGTGACCATTTTCACCTTGATGCCATGGGCCTGGGTCTGGGCGATGGTTTCCGCGGCGTCCTTCCGGGGCGGGTCATAGAGAGGCAGGAGGCCCAGAAACCGCCAGGCGTCACCGTTGTCGGCCCGGGCCACCCCCAGGGTGCGGTAGCCCTTGGCGGCCAGTTCATCCACGATCCCTTTGGCTTTGGCCTGGATATCGCCTTCCAGGTGGCACAACTCCATAATGACTTGAGGCGCTCCCTTGGTCACCTTAAAGGTTTTGCCGCCCTCTTCCACGGTGGCTTCGGTGCGCTTGTGTATGGGGTCGAAAGGGATGAATTTCATCAGGGCGCAGGCCTGCAAGGGGCTTTTATCCTTCAGCCCGTCCATGACCGCCTCATCGATGGCGTCCCGGTTCTCGGCCCGGGAGGCCAGGCAGGCAACCGTGATCACCTCCTGGGGATCAGCCTGCCCGAAGGTCACCGGATCCCCCAGGGTCAACTGGTTCAGGGTCAGGGTGCCGGTCTTGTCGGAGCACAGGACGTCAATCCCCGCCATCTCCTCGATGGCTTGCAGGCGGGAGACGATGGCCTTCATCTTGGACAGGGACAGGGCCCCCAGCGCCATGGTCACGGAGAGCACTGCGGGCATGGCCACCGGGATGGAGGCCACAACCAGGATCAGGACGAACTCCACCAGGTCCAATACCGGCAGGCCCCGGTGCAGTTCCACCACGACCAGGATGAGGCTCAGTCCCACCGCGATGAAAATCAGGAAGTCCCCCACCCGCATCACCGCC
>JBAZKX010000324.1:0-3721 GCA_041650575.1 Desulfobaccales bacterium | reverse complement strand
CCAGGTCGAAGCCCCGGTCGATGGCCTGCTTGGCGGCGCGCAGAGACACCCGGCCCTTGGCCGCCAGGGACCGGGCCACCTTGAGGCATTCCGCCATAAAGGTGTCCGCCGGGAAGACCTGGGCCACCAGCCCCAGGACCTTGGCCTCCGCGGCGTTTACCAGGCGGCCGGTGAGGACCATCTCCTTGGCCGCGCCTTTGCCCACCAGGCGGGCCAGGCGCTGGGTGCCGCCGAAGCCGGGGATGATCCCCAGGTTGATCTCCGGCTGGCCCAGGCGGGCGGTGTCCGCGGCATAAATGAAGTCGCAGGCCATGGCCATCTCCAGCCCGCCCCCCAGAGCGAAGCCGTTGACACAGGCAATCACCGGAATTTCCAGGGCCTCCAGGGCAAACCCGGTCTCGTGGGCCGAGGCCGCGAAGGCCCGGGCCGCCAGGGGGTCGAAGTCCAGGAAGACCTTGATGTCCGCCCCGGCGATGAAAGACCGGCCGGCCCCGGTGAGCAGCAATACCCGCACTTCCGGGTCCTGCCGCACCCGCGCTACCGCGTCCTTGAACTCGGAGAGCATCTCGTGGCTCAGGGCGTTGAGTTTGTCCGGGCGGTTGAAGGTGATGGTGGCGACGCCGGCTTCTTGGTCAAACAGAATGGTTTGATATGACATGGGCTCTCCTTATGATACCGCAGCCAGGGGTCCTAATTCGGCAATGGTGCCCGGCTGCCAGCGGGGTTGATCGTCTTTATCGAGGATGCGGGCCCGGATGCCCTCCAGATAATCGGGATGGGTAATGAGGAAATGAGATGCCAGGGCCTCCCGATGGAAGACCTCGGGCAAGGGCCGTCCTTCGTTGGCCCGGAGGAGTTGCAGGGTCACGGCCAGGGCCGTGGGCGAGCGCTCCCCCAGCCGCCGGCGCACCTCGGCGCAGAGCGGCAGGTCCAGGCTGCATCGCTCGAGGCCAGCCACAATCTCCTGCAAGGAAGTCTTCCCCGCGAAGTGCGCCGCCACCCAGGCATCCAACTCCGGGTTGGGAGGAATATCCTTGGACCCCAACGATCCCAGCACCCGTTGCAGCTCCGCCGCGGCGGCCTCCCGGGCCGCGGGCAGCTCTGCGGCGCATTGGTCAAGGGCCTGCCGCAGTTCGGACAGGCGCGCCTCCGGGACCAGGTGCGTCGCCAGCCCCAGCCGCACGCACTCGGCGCCGATCAGCTCATACCCTGTCAGGGCCAGGTACTCGGGGTAGCCCGGCGGGCACTTGGCAAAGAGCCAGCCCGTGGCCCCCACGTCCGGGAAAAAGCCGATGCGGGTCTCGGGCATGGCCATGCGGGTGGCTTCGGTGGCCACGACGATATCGGCCCCCGCGGCCAGTCCCAGCCCGCCGCCCATGGTGATGCCGGGGGCCAGCGCCGCCACCGGCTTGGGGAACCGGTGGATCAAGAGGTCCAGGGCGTATTCTTCCTCGAAGAATTGATCGGCCCGCGCCACCCGGCCTTCTTTCACCGCACCGGTCAGTTCCTTGAGGTCGCCGCCGGCGCAAAAACCCCGGTCGCCGGCGCCGCTGAGGAGCACCAGGCGCACGTCGGCCGCGGCCTGGGCCGTATCTAAGGCGCGCCGCAGCAGCCGGATCATCTCCAGATTAAGGGTGTTGAGGACCCGGGGCCGGTTGAGGACGATGGCCAGCAGGCCGGGCTGCCGGTTTACCAGGACGAGGGGTTCGTTTTGATCGGCCATAGGCAGGGACCGGGGTTTAGGGGTCAGGGGTCAGGGGTTAGAAAAAAGCCGGTGCTGAGACTCTCCACTGGTAATCAGCCGAAAGCTGACCGCTGACAGCTACCTGGCTTTTTGCCCCCAGAAAATCAATTGGGGCATTTCCACATTGCCCATGAACTGGATGGAGGACAAAATGGTCTCCCAGCGGTGCAGTTGATAGCCGGGAAACTGCTCCCGGAGTTCCTCCGGGGTGGGAAAGTGGTGGATCATGGTGCCGTCCGGGGTGGCGATGTCCACGAGGGTGCCGGGTTCCAGCTCCCGGGTCTGGGGCAATTTGACTTTCTCGGCGAACGCCCAGGGGGAGACGTTGATGAACAGGTGGCCGCCCGGTTTGACGACCCTGTCCAACTCCCGGCAATAATCCCTAAAGGTGGCGGCATAGCCGTGATTGATGACCTTGATGGACACCGCCAGGTCAAAGGCCCCGGCGGCGAAGGGCAGACGGTTGAGGTCGGCCCGGGCCAGGTAGGAGCCAGCCGCCTCATCTGCGGCCTTTTTCAGGCGGTCTTGCAGGAGCTTAAGCACCTGGGCGTCGTAATCCACCCCCCAGACCTGAAACCCGGCGGCCAGCAGAGGCAGGAGATGCCGGCCCACGCCGCAGCCGGCGTCCAGCACCCGGCGGCAGCCGGCCGCCTGCATCCTCGGGATCAAGGCCATGAGCTCGGGATCCGGCGGCTTGCCCTGCATCTCCGGATCGGCAAAAAGTTCTCCCCAAACAGGCATATGCTCAACCTTTTCTTCTTTTTTCCGGTAAGCTCTCATCCCGGGCTCCCCTCTTCCATCCCTCAACTTAAATATCTGTTGAAATTAGTAAAAATTTCAAGAAGCTAATTTTAGTGTTTTCGGAAGAGAAATTAATGGATTCCCTGATTGATTCCGATCTATTTTTTTGTTTACATATTTTTCAGAAAGAACTATAAAGTTTTTTCAACATTTCATGAGGGCCTATCAGGGTCCGAAAGCTCTCTAGGGGGATGGATGAAAACCGCTAAAATCCTACTCTGGGATGAAATCGATCATGAAAACGAGTATGCCTGGCCGACCCTTAAAGCTCTGCCTAATGAGTATATTACCCCGCCACCGCGCTTGGCAAGTATCCCGGACTTGGACTTCCTCCCCTTACATGTGAGAAAATATCTCAGGTTAAGAAAAACGTATTGTTGAAGTCCTGCGAGACCCTTCAAGAGATACAGTGATCTTAAGCAGGGAACGATCCGTCTCCCGGAAAGCGGATGATGTCTGCCGCCCTCGCCGGAAGATGACGGGAAGCGGAATTCCCTCCTGCCGCTAAATTCCTTTTAACGGTCCAATCTTTTTGATTATAATCATTAATGCTCACGGTTCTGCGCCTTGATAGCAGATTCGCCTCTTGACCTGTTTTCCCGTGGGTATGAGCTAAAATTTCTTTTTCACGAGGTGCCATTATGATTCCGCGATACAGCCGAGAGGTCATGGCCCGGATCTGGACTGAAGAAAACAAGTTTCTAAGTTGGCTCAAGGTGGAGCTGGCGGCCATGGAGGCCATGGCGGAGATCGGCCTCATTCCCCCGGAGGTGCCGCCCCGCGCCGCAAATAAGGCCCGGATCGACGTGACCTGCATCCTAGAGATCGAAGCCAAGACCCACCATGACGTGGCCGCGTTTGTAGATCAGGTGGCCGGCTGTCTGGGCGAGGACGGCCGCTATTTTCACTTCGGCCTGACCTCCTCGGACGTCCTGGACACCGCGTTGGGCCTGCGCCTGACCGAGGCTGCGGACCTGCTCCTGGCCGACCTGGACGGACTCATGGCGGTTCTCAAAGAGCGGGCCTATGCCTCCAAAGACCAGGTCATGGTGGGCCGCACCCATGGGGTGCACGCCGAACCCATCACCCTGGGGCTGAAATTCGCCCTGTGGTACGCCGAATTTCAGCGCCAGCACGCCCGCCTGACCGCGGCCCGCCAGACTATCGCGGTGGGCA
>JBAZKX010000323.1:0-3725 GCA_041650575.1 Desulfobaccales bacterium | reverse complement strand
ACGTAGATCAAGGCCAGAAAGGAAAACACGATGCTAATATTGGCCCACAAGCGTTCAGCTTTTTGCTGGCGCTGCCGAATCTCTGCGGCCGTGCCTTCTTCTATCTTACCCCGCAGCAGCACCCGGTACAGTTCGGCCCCGGGACGGCCTTCCCGCACCGCCACCATCATTTCCGGCCGGAAGAGGTAAAAAGAATGGAGGGCGTAAGTGACGACGCACAAAGGCATAATATAGGCGCCCCAGGCCACCGTTGCGGTCCAGTTCCAGTGGTAATACATGGTGTAGGCGCGCTCCGGGTGGGTCATGTCCGCGGCCAGCAAGAGAGGCATCAGGAGCAGGATGAGCAGGGGCAGGAAGGTCCCTACCTTCTCCAGGGGCAGGAAATCCTCATCTCGATAGTAGGGCTTGGCAAACAGGGTGACCAGGTGGGCGCCCACGGCCATGCTGATGAGGAACATGTACATGGCGATGAGATAGCCGAAGACCACCCCATGCTTGACCCAGGATATCCATTGAATAGGTTCGTTCATAATTACCTCCGGGATAAGTAGGAGTAGTCGAGGTTAAGGATGGCCTCGTCGGCATAAACGTAGTGGACCTTGGGTTTAGTGTCCAGGTAAGTCCTGAGGCCCTGGACCGGATATTTGGCCAGATACAGGGAGGCCTCGCTTTGAGGGTCATTCAGGTCCCCGAAGATGCGGGCCCGGCCGGTGCAGGCATCGACGCAGGCGGGCAAAAGGCCTTTGGTGATGCGGTGATAGCAGAAATCGCACTTGTCCGCGGTGCCGGTCAGGGGATTAATGAACCGGGAATTGTAAGGACAGGCCAGCACGCAGGTGTGGCAGCCCACGCATTTGTCCCGGTCGACGTGGACTACCCCGTCTTCCACGGTCCGGTAGGTGGCCCCGGTGGGACAGTCGTTCAAGCAGGGGGCGTCCTCACAATTGTTGCACAACCGGGGGAGCAGATGGTTTTTGACGTGGGGGTATTTCCCTTTAGTAATCTGCATGACCCAACTCCGGAAGACCCCTTCCGGGACATTGTTCTCGCTCTTGCAGGCGATGGTGCAGCCATGACAGCCGATACATCGATTGGCGTCGATGACCATGCCGTACTTTTTGGGAGGCGTGGCGGCGTGCACCAGATCTCCCGCCTGGAGGAGGATTACCCCTGCCCCCAGGGCCGTCGCCGAGCTTCCCAAACCGCGGAAAAATTCCCGGCGATCCATGTCCTTGCCACGTTTTTTCATGCCAGCACCTCCATCTCCCTTAATCGTAACTGTGAATAGTTTTTGGTTATCAATTCGGAGCCCCCGGGGGTGACCCTGGCAGGGGACTTCTCAGGACAAATCTCATGGCATGAGGTCACTCCTAACCGCCCTCCCGGCCTGGCTGACCGTTGCCGGATTTGACCTTGCCCAAGGCCTTGGTCAACTCAAGGGCCACGCCCAGACCTTGTTTGGTTTCTTTCCCCATCATCCGGAACATCATCCCGAAGGGGCCCACCGGCCTGGCTTCCTCCAGGTTCACCTTGGCCGGCACATCCGTTAGACGGTCGAGGAAATCGATTACCCGCGGATCGGCAAATTTCTTGACCATGCCGTGCATGCGCACGAAGCCGTCGCCAATGGACTCGATATCCTCAGGTTTATAAACGGAGGCGAGTTTGGCGTACATATCCACCACGGCCTCAAGAGATTGAATGACCACGGGGTCGGCAAACTTCTTGACGATACCGTGCATGCGCACAAAGCCGTCGCCGATAACCCCCACATCTTCGGGCGTATAGGCCGCCGCGAGCTTGGCGTACATATTAAGGATGGCCGAATTGATACGGAAGATGCCCTTCTGCTCCAGGTCGTCAAGTTTGTCGATGAGATGCGGCACCGCGATCTTCAACAGGGGCTCCACGTCCTGCCACCAGTCGATGAGGTTCTCCAGTTGGTCCAGGGACCAGGCAATATGCCGGAAACTGAGGAGAAGCCTTTTGAAGAGAGCGAGGACATCCTCGATTTGAAACGCCGTCTCCACTTCCCCCAGTTCTTCGGTGAGCAACCTGGCGCCGGGGCCCATCAAGAGCGACAGGTCTCGCCCCAGATCGCTCAGGTTCTCATAGGACCTGATAAAAGGTGATAACTGTTCTTGGAAGGCGGCGGCGCGGTCAAGTTTTGCCTCGAGGCGGTCAAGCCGTTCTATAATCAGGTCGTTGGTCATGGCCTTCTCCTCTTACTCCGCAGCGGCATTTCAATATCGGGAGAGAGGATGCCCCGTATCTTGCCGGCCAAGACGAACTGGGACTCCAGGGGCAGGTGGCTGCCCTTGAGCATCAGGTTGTAATAGACCCAGCGAAACATCATCTTGCCGACATAATTGGAGAAGGTGACCCCCAAGAGATCGAGGGGGCCGATGCCCGGGAAGGGGAATTTGCCCGGCAGGGGTTCGATTTTGTAATTAAAGTCGAGAAGGGACCCCTTCTCGTACCCCGTCACCACCATTCAGGTGGCGTGGCCGTCGTAGTCCGGTCGGGGTGGCTGCCCGTCGATCTCCCGCATCAGGTTGTCCGCCACCACGTCGGCTTCATAGTGGGCCACGGCTCCGGCCTTGGAGGTAGGGACGTTGGCGGCGTCGCCGATAACATAGATGGAGTCGTATTTCTTGGCCTTCAGGGTGAAGTTGTCCGTATCCATGTAGCCCATGGGGTCGCCCATACCGCTGTCGATGATGCACTGGGCCCCGAAATTGGGGGGAATGGAGACCAGGAGGTCATAAGGAACTTCTTCGCCGCCGTAAGACTTGATGACCTTTTTCTCCGAATCCACCTGGGCTAACTGGAAGTTGGGCGTTACCTTGATGTTCTTCTCTTTGCAGATATTGCCCAGGATTTCTGCGGCCACCGGTTTGGTGAAAGCCGCAGAAAGGGGAGTCACCAGCTCAATTTCAATTTTGTCCCTGACGCCGTTGATGCCGAAAAACCAGTCCGACATGAAGGAGAACTCCAGGGGGGCCACCGGGCACTTGAAGGGCAGTTCGGCAATGTTCACCACCACCCGGCCTTTGTCGAAGTACTTCATCTTCTCCCGGAGAGCCAGGGCGCCCGCCAGGGTGTAAAAATTATGGATGTCTTGCCCCCAACCTTCGATCAGGCCTTCCACTTCTTCAGGAACGATACGGCAACCGGTGGCGATCACCAGCCAGTCGTAGGGAAACGTCTCCCGCTTGGTCTTGACCTCTTTCTTGTCCGGGTCAATCCCCAAGATCTCATCCAGCACCAGGTTAACCCCGGGAGGAACGAACTTGGTCTTGGGTTTGATGCAGTCTTCCTTGGTGTAGATGCCGAAGGGAATGAAGAGCCACCCCGGCTGGTAGTGATGCTGCCAGTCCTTGTCGATGACCGTGATTTCCCATTGGGACTCGGGCAGTTTCTGGCGCATCTTGGTGGCGATGATGGTGCCGCCCGTCCCATGCCCTAAAATAACCAGTTTCTTCATATCGATAGCCTCCCTTTCAGCCTCGCGGTCCGATTTTTCCTGGACGTAAAAGAAGATTGCATCCCCAGTTTCCCCGTCGGTTGTTTTCTCTTCTCACCGGTCTCATTCACCCAGATGGCTGTGGAGCTGACTCATTCTCATAGATGCTCCACAACCAGTAGAGGAGTTCCTCACGATCCAATGGCTTGGCAATGCAAGCATAAATGTGCGACCCCATCGCTTCCTGCAGGTCGGGGTG
>JBAZKX010000322.1:0-3727 GCA_041650575.1 Desulfobaccales bacterium | reverse complement strand
GTGCGCATTATCCTGGACCTCTTCCCTGAGAAGCCCTATGCCTACTGGAAGCAAGTCAAGCCCGCTTCGGGGGGGCAGAGCTATTTCATTCTGGGTTTAAAGCCCGATCTCAAGGCCCGTCCTCTCGTCCAGGCCAGGAATGTCCCGTCTGCCGAACCGGAGCCTGTCCCGCCGCCCCCGCCACCCGGAGGGGACCTGCGGGAAAGGGAGCCCGTGCCGGAGCCGCCGGAGCCTGGAGAAGAGGGCGGCTATCGGGAACCCAAAGGCAGCGTGGCCCCTGGCAGTTTTGCCGAACTGCGGCGTTTGATGCCCACGGCTGCCAACCTGCTGCAAGGTCTCGAAACCTCGGGCTGGACCGTGGCCGAGTCCAACCGCTATGATCGGCCGGGCCGGCGCTTCAGCCGCGATTTCCTCCTCACCAACTCCAAGTATCCGGAATTGGTGGTGAAGATTGCATATCTGCCGGCCAATATCCCCAATACGCCCAATATCGGGATCGTCATGCTGTCCACGGAAAAGGTGAACAGCGAGACCGCCCGGCAATACCAGGAACTGCGCCAGTGGAGCTTTTCCCGGATCAGGCAGAAATACGAGGACATCGGGGATTTCTTTGATGATGCCCTGAAACCCCTGCGGGTGAAGCTGCGCGAAGAGACCAAGACCGTGACCCTCAAAGACGCCGCGGTTTTCCAGAACTTCCTGAAGCTCGCTTGTCCGACCAATCCCCAGGCGGCCGACCAGGTAATGGCGCACGTCAGGGAGAAGGTCAACTCCAGGTTTGAAGGGGTGCAGTACACCATATCGGAAAACCCTTTGCTCATCTTAAACATGGTGGATTTTCTCTACGTGAAGGTTTATTTTCTGGACAATCGACCAGGAGGCGCCTCATGACCGCGGAGATCACTATTTTCGGCAAAAAGACGTGACCTTTTACCCAACGGGCCCGGGAGGCCAAGACCCAGGAGGGGATGAAGGTCAACTTTCGGGATGTCCAGGAAGACGCCCAGGCCCTGGAAGAGATGCTGCGGCTGACCCAGGGAAACCGGCGGGTGCCGGTCATGCTGGAGGGCGATAAGATCAGCATCGGCTTCGGGGGTTCCTGAAAGGCATAAACCCTCCGCAGGTTGCGGAAATCAGGATTATCGGGGAGGTTCAGGGCGACGCAGGGTCGCCCCGAACCTCCCTGTTTTTTTCACGCCCGGAACCGGGAAATGCTTTTACCGGTATCTATCTCCTCATACTACGTTGCCGACAGGCACCGGCATTTCCCCTGAGAGGAGCAGGAATAGGAGTGCGGCTGGAAGCATTTGCGCCCCCTTGACGGCCTTGGAGGCCAGCCCCTCCCGAGAACCTCTGGGGAAGCCGGGGCCCCGGCAGTGCCGCGAGAGGTTTGAGTAATATAACTATCTGATAAACCAACGGTTATATAGTAACCCTTTAAGTTTGTGCGAAGGATTGACGATGACGATAAACGAGGCCTGGTAGAAGGGCCGGTCAGGAGGCGGAGAAGTGGGGGCCGGAAGATTAATTTAAACTGGATAATTAGCTTAAATTACTACAATAACTATGGATTTTTGCGCATTTTCCCAAAAGCTCTCGGGCCGATCAAAAAAACCCCACTTAGTAGGATAAAATATGGCTAACGCGATAAAACCTCCCACTTGGGCAAAAAATAGTTACCAATCATCATCTGAGTTGCCATTGCGAAAAATAAGACAAGGAATATAGAGTTAATTAATTAATTAAACCAATTAGTTATACGTATTAGAAAAAAATCTTCTTGACAGTGGGCTGGCGCTGGGGTATAGATATGCAACATCAGATAAGCCCACTTGGGCGTGCCGAAGATAGTGCACTTCACCATTGGATTGATGGG
This sequence comes from Desulfobaccales bacterium, assembly GCA_041650575.1. Taxonomy (GTDB): domain Bacteria; phylum Desulfobacterota; class Desulfobaccia; order Desulfobaccales; family 0-14-0-80-60-11; genus 0-14-0-80-60-11. The sequence goes on along the minus strand of JBAZKX010000322.1, from coordinate 1,851 downwards.
GATGGGAACCTGAAACCCAGTGGCCGCGGATGCCGGAGAAAAATGATCATCCCGGCGCGGCGACTTAGGCCAAAGGCGAGAAAATACTATCGAAGCAATCCCGGGGCCACGGCCCTAAGCAGTTCCTGGCGGTCCTTTTCGCTATTCCCAACCATCCGTAGCATTCCAGAGCCATCAGCAGCGAGGGAAAACCATGAGAAAAATGGCGATAGCGATAATCTGTCTCTTGACGGTGGGGGTGGTGTCCTGGCCCCGACCTACCTTGTGCGTCACCATGTCGATCGTTACGGTAACAGCTTATCATCATTGCCCCGGCAGCCGCGGCATTACGGCCTCGGGGCGGCGGGTGCAGACGGGGATCATTGCGGTGAGTCGGGATTTGGAACAGAACCTGAACCTGGATTTTGGGTCCCGGGTTTTACTCCACGGCATGGGGGTCTTTGAGGTTCAAGACCGTATGGCGCCCCGATGGCAGAAAAAAGTCGATATCTACATGAACACCCAGCAGAAGGCCAGAAGCTTCGGTTTGCGGCGCTACGTGGTCCTGGTCAAAATGGCCTGATCTGCCGCTTTATTTAACCCGCTCGATATAGGTGCCGGTGCGGGTGTCCACTTTCACCCGGTCCCCTTCGTTGAGGAATAAAGGCACCTGGATCGTAACCCCGCTCTCCAACGTCGCCGGCTTGGTGCCGCCCGCGGCGGTGTCGCCTTTCACGCCGGGCTCGGTCTGGGCCACCTCCAGTTCCACAAAGAGGGGAACCTCGACGCCCACCGGCTGTTGGTTGAAAAAGAGAATTTTGACGTTCATGTTCTCCGTCAGGTAAAGGCGCGCCTCGCCCACCTGGTCCGCAGTGAGCCTTATCTGCTCGTAGGTTTCGTTGTCCATCATATAATAGCCGTCCCCGTCCGCGTAGAGATATTGCATCTCCCGTTCCATGAGATCCGGCTTCTTCACTTTCTCCCCTGAACGAAAGGTCTGATCCACCACCCGGCCGGTAAGCAGGCTCTTCAGCTTGGTGCGCACAAAGGCGCCGCCTTTGCCCGGCTTGACGTGCTGGAAGTCCACAATCGTGTAAGGGATGCCATCTATCTCGACTTTTAAGCCTTTTTTAAATTCTGCGGTGGAATACATACGTCTGCCTGCCTCTCTTTATAGGGTGACTTGAAGAATCAGGGCCGCGGTCCCGGCAAACCTGGCGTCCGGCCGGAAGGAGCCTCGGGCCTCTCCTCGATATCGTTTCAGGTGATGGAACCGGAAGAAGGCTCACTCACGCCGACGCGCGGCCTTCTTTTTAGAAGATGCTTCCTGAGGTTCTGCGGCCCACCTGGATTTATTGGTCTTGCGCTCGGCAATGCCGGGGGTCCGGTCCGACTGCGGCGCTTCGGCGGCGGAGGTCTGGGCCGAAGCCACTACGGGTTTTTCCGGCGGAAACTGGAAGATGATCTCGTTCCGCCTGACGAAATTAAGCTCCTGCCGGATGCGGTCCTGGATAAATTCCGGATCGTGGTGCAGCCGGTCGATGGTCCGGGCCAGCCGTTCATTTTCCGCGACCAGGCGGGCATTTTCCTGCTCCAGATGGACCCCTTCGGAGCGGAAGCGATAGATCTGGTATAAACCGCGCTGGCTGAACAAGATCACCAGAGCCATGGCTACGGCCATGACCAGGGCAATCCCCACCAGAATCTTATAGCCTCCCCCCCATTTCTGGGTCTCGACCGATGCACCCGGTGAAGTCATGTCTCCCCCCACAGGACTTCTGGGCATGATTTTGCCTGAAAATTTCGCCAGATGCAACAAAATTACTCAGGAGGGTGCGGCAATTGTTAAAAAAAAGTTAGTGTGGTCCTGCA
>JBAZKX010000321.1:0-3744 GCA_041650575.1 Desulfobaccales bacterium | reverse complement strand
AGGTGAGGCTCCCCGGCGGGGAGAGTATCAGCATCCCGCTGGCTCGCCACGGCCGGGTCGGCGGCCGGGGGGAGGCGGTGGTGATCAAGGACGCGGGCGACGACCCCGACGTCACCAACGGGGCCGAGATCGGCGCCCGGGTCCGGCGCCTGGAATCCCCCGGGGCCGGGGAGGACCTCAGGCTGCTGGGCGGCGACGGTGTGGGACGCGTGACCAGGCCCGGATTACCGGTGGCGGTGGGCGAACCCGCCATCAATCCGGTGCCCCGGAAGATGATCCGCGGGGCCCTGCAGCGGGTCTGGGATGAGGTCTGTCCCGGAAAGCCCCTACGGCTGGCGGTGGAAATCTTTGTCCCCCGGGGCGAAGAGCTGGCCCGGCACACCCTCAATCCCCGGTTGGGGATCGTCGGCGGCATCTCGATTTTGGGCACCACCGGGCTGGTGAAGCCGTTTTCCCACCAGGCCTACCGGGCTACCATCGCCGCGGCATTAAAGGTGGCCCGGGCCACCGGGCTCAAGCATATCGGCTTTTCCACCGGCGGCAAGAGCGAGGGCTATCTCAAGGCGCTGGCGCCGGAGTTGCCGGACACGGCCCTGGTGCAGATGGGCGACTACGTGCGCTTCGCCCTGAAGGTGGCGGCCCGCATGGGGTTCGGCGAAATCAGCGCGGCGGCCTTTTTCGGCAAGGCCTTAAAGATCGCCCAGGGGTTCGGGCACACCCACGCCTCCCGGGGGCTGGCCGATTTAAAGGAGTTGGGCCGCTTAACCCTGGAGTTGACGGGAGATGCCGCCCTGGCCCAGGCGGTGGCCGGGGCCAATACCGCCCGGCAGACCCTGGAACTCCTCACCGCGGCCGGGGTGGAAGAAGTGGTGGCGCAGGTGGGCGCGGGGATGCTGGCGGCTTTGCGGGACTACGCCGGGCCCGGTCCTCAGCTTAACGCCGTGGTGCTCGATTTTGACGGCTCGCCCCGGTGGCGGGGGCGGAGCCCCGGGGGCCCGAGATGATCCCGATTCAGGTGGTGGGGCTGGGGATGTCGCCCGCGGATTTGACCCCCGGAGCCCGGGAGATCATTCGGGAGGCCCAGGTCCTGGTGGGGGGCCGGCGGCTACTGGAATACTTCCCGGAACACCGGTCCATGAAAATTCCCCTGGGCAAGGACCCGGAAGGGACCCTGCGGCAGTTGGCCGCCCTGGCCGAAACCCGGCGGGTGGTGGTGCTGGCGTCCGGCGATCCCAACTTCTATGGGGTGGGGGCCTTGGTAGTGAAGGTCCTGGGCGCGGAGCAGGTGGTGATCCACCCCAACCTCACCGCGGTCCAGGCCGCCTGCGCCCGCCTCAAGATGGCCTGGCAGGACGCCACCGTCATCAGTCTCCACGGCCGCAGTTGGGAGCCGTTGAGCGCGGCCCTGGGGAAGCCCGGGCCGTTGATTATCTATACGGACCCGGCCCATGTCCCCGGGGAGATCGCCCGGTTTCTGATAAATCGGGGGCTGGCCGACGTGCGGCTCTGCGTGCTGGAGGACCTGGGGCAGGACACGGAGCGCATCACCTGGCTGGAGCCGGCCGAGGCCCGGGAACGGGAGTTTTCGCCGTTGAACCTGGTGGTGGTGGCCCCGGCGCCGGGTACGGAGGGCCTCAAGCTGCCGCAGCTTCACCTGGGGCTGCCCGAAGCCGCCCTGGCCCATGAGGCCGGTCTGGTCACCAAGGCCGAAGTCCGGGCCGTGGTCCTGGCCAAGCTGGCGCTGCTGCCCGGTCTGGTGCTCTGGGACGTGGGGGCCGGGTGCGGCTCCGTGGGCCTGGAGGCCAGCCTGCTGCTGCCCGGGGGCAAAATTTACGCGGTGGAGCGCCAGCCGGAACGGGCCGCGCAGATCGCCGCCAACCGGGATAAGTTCGGGGCGCACAGTCTGGAGGTGGTCTGCGGCGAAGCCCCGGAGTGCCTGGGAAAGCTGCCGGAGCCGCAGCGCGTCTTTGTGGGCGGCGGCGGCCCCGCGGTGGGCGCCATAGTGGCGGAAGCAGTTCGTCGCCTTGGGTCCGACGGCCGTATAGTCATCACCGCGGCCCTGCTGGAGACGCTGGCCGCGGCCCGGGCGGCGCTGGCCGAGGCGGGCTGGGAGGCGGAGGTGGTTCAACTCCAGGTGAGCCGGTCTCATCCCCTGGCGGGCGGGACATCTATGCAGGCCTTAAATCCGGTGTGGATTGTTACCGGCTGCGTGAAGGGAGGCCCGGAGACGTAGGGGCGGACCTGCGTGTCCGCCCAGGGTTGCATAATTATCGGGGTATAAAGGTTATTCCTTTCCATGAATTAAGAGAGAAATCCCCCCTGCCCCCCTTTTTCAAAGGGGGGAATTGGGCCGACCCCCTTGAGAAGTCCCCCTTTGAAAAAGGGGGATTTAGGGGGATTTTCACTGGGGTTATAAAGGCAGGCAAAATTATATGACCGCACGCCATCCCGTTATCTTTGTAGGGGCCGGGCCCGGCGACCCGGAACTCATTACGGTCAAAGGGCAGAAGGCCCTGGCCCAGGCGGACCTGATCCTCTACGCCGGGTCCCTGGTGAATCCCGCGGTGCTGGAATGGGCCGGGCCTGCCGCAAAGCTTATCGACACCGCGCCCCTCAACCTGGAAGAGATTGTCGACCTGATGATGGCGGGGCACAGGCAGGGGAAGCGGGTGGTAAGGGTGCACTCCGGCGACCCGGCGCTGTTCGGCGCCATCCAGGAGCAGTTGGAGGTCCTGGAGCGGGAAGAGATCCCCTGTCTGGTGATTCCGGGGGTGACCGCAGCCTTTGCCGCGGCCGCAGCCCTGGCCCAAGAGCTCACCCTGCCGGAGGTGACCCAGACAGTCATCCTCACCCGGGCCGCGGGGCGCACCCCGGTGCCTGATGGGGAGGCCTTGCGCGAATTGGCCCGGCACGGCTCCACCCTGGTGATTTATCTCAGCATCAAGCTCATTGACGCGGTGGTGGCCGAACTTATGCCCTCCTACGGCCCGGAAACCCCGGTGGTGGTGGCCTACCGGGTGAGTTGGCCGGAGCAGCGGTTTATCCGGGGTACTCTGGGCAATATCGCCAACCTGGCAAAAGACGCGGGCATCGACCGCCAGGCCTTGATCCTGGTGGGCCCGGCCCTGGCGGCCAGGGAGGGGGAGCTTCGGGCGCGCTCAAAATTGTATGACCAGGATTTTACTCATGGGTTTCGGACCGGAGGAAAAGGGGACGAGTGAACTGCGAGTTTGTGGGGGGAGATGCCTTGTAGCCGCAGGCTTTAGCCTGCGCCAGCACAGGCGAGACGCTGTGCCACTGATTTCAGGTCAATAGATGGTTAATCTTCAAAAGCTTGCAAGATTTTCAGAACAGCAGCCCGAATAATTACATGGTCTTACCGGCACGCGCTATCAAAATCTTAGCCCTGACGCCCGCGGGCGCGGCCCTGGCCCGGCGGGTGGCCCGCGGGCTGGCCGAAGCGCAGTGTTGGCTGCCGGCGGCCCAGGCGCAGGAGGCGGGGGACCTGCCCTTTATCCGGTTGTCGGAGGCGTTCCGGCACGCCTTTGCCCGGGGCGACAACCTGGTGTGCATTATGGCCGCGGGCATCGTGGTGCGGGGGATCGCGCCGTATCTTAAAAGCAAGGATACCGACCCCGCGGTGGTGGTGGTGGATGAGGCCGGGCAATTCGCGGTCAGCCTGCTCTCCGGCCACTTGGGCGGCGCCAATGCTTTGGCCCGGGAGGTGGCCCGGGTCCTGGGGGG
>JBAZKX010000320.1:0-3758 GCA_041650575.1 Desulfobaccales bacterium | reverse complement strand
GACACCGAAGAAGACGTCTCCCGGGTCCGGGCCCGGGCCTTGCGGGCCCTGGGCCAGCCGCCCCAGGCCAAACCCCTGCCCCAAAGTCCCCGGGAAGTGCTGCAACTGGCCGAGCGCGTCATGGCCACCCCCTGCCAACCGGGGGGCTTGTCTCAACCCCTGGCCCTGATCCTGGAGTATGCCGAAACCATCGTGCCTGCGGTGGACCTGGGCTCCATGGGTGAGGCGGACCGGGCCTCCCTGGTCACGCTGCTGCGCTGGGCCCGGCAGCGGGAACTGGTGGAGCAGGGCCATGTGGTGATTCTGACCACCGGCAACCTGGCGGAGCTGAACGCCAACCTGCTTTTAAGCCGCCACGGCGCCCAGATCATCGAGGTGCCGCCGCCGGATCAGGCCGCCCGCCTCCATTTTATCGAACACCTCCTGGCCTCCGGCGCTCACCGGCTGGAGCTTTCTTCCCAGGATTTGGCCAATCTGGGGGCCGGCTTGAGTCTGGGAGTGCTGCGCGCGCTCCTGCGCCAGGCCCGCCGCGCCCCTCTCACCGTGGAGATGGTGCGCCGCAAGAAAAAAGACCTGCTGCGCCAGGAGTTGGTGGGGCTCATCGAGGTCATCGAACCCCGCTTCGGGCTCGAGGAGATCGGCGGACTGGCCCCCATCAAGACCTATCTCACCCAGGTGGTCCGGGCCATCCACGCCGGCGACTACAAACTGGTGCCCCGGGGTATCACCATGATGGGGCCACCGGGGGTGGGCAAGACCGCCCTGGCCGAAGCACTGGCCCGGGACACCGGCTTCAACTTCGTCAAGCTTCTGAACCCCCGCACCAAGTGGGTGGGTGAAAGCGAGCGCAACTTTTTCAAGGCCCTGCAAACCCTCCGAAGCCTCACCCCCGTGGTGGTGGTCGAGGACGAAGCCGACCAGAGCGAGCACGGCCGGGATGAATTCTCCGGCGACAGCGGCGTGAGCAACCGCCTCCGGCAGATGCGCTTCGAATTCATGGGCGATCCGGCCATCCAGGGCAAAGTGCTGTGGATCAGGATTACCAACCGCCCGGACCGCCTGGACAAGGCGGACCTGCGCTCCGGCCGGTCCAGCGAACGCATCCCCTTCTTTATGCCGGACTCCGCCGAAAAATCCCATATCTTCGCGGTGGTGGCCAGCCGCAGCCGCATCCAGTGTGATTTTACGGATTTTGCCGAGGTTACCCGCTACCTGGAAGCGCGGCACCCGGACCTGATCACCGGCGGAGATATCGAGGAACTGGTCTTCCGGGCCTACCGCCAAGCGCGCCTGGCGGGTCGGGAACGGGTGAGCCTCGAGGACTTCCACCGGGTGATCGACGACTTCCTGCCCCCGCACCAGGTGGAGGTGCTCCGCCACATGGAAAAGCTGGCCCTGCACCAGTGCTCCTCCCGGCGCTTCATCCCGGACCGGGTCTGGGCCTGGGCCGCCAAGGGGGAGGAGGGGGAAGAAGGTTGATCTCCTTTTTTGGGAATTTTATGTTGGGCTAAAAAGAACGGCTATGACTGAAGCAAGGGCGCAGACATGTCCCATTTGTAACCTTAGCGGTGATCAAATCGTTCGCGAGAATGCGGGTGACTTTGGCCGACTAATCAGAATAAAATGTCCCCGATGCAAGGAATTTATTATTTCGCATTTTACGGAGATTACCGCTCAAGATTCATTATTCGGACCGAAGTTATCAGCTTGGATTCGGAGCCGGAATGAACAGCATGCTGAAATTCCACAAATCAATAATGATAGGCTCAAAGACATTCAAGCAGGCCTTCCTAACTACAGTCCCAGAGAGAAGCAAATAAAACTTCTTCGCAATATCGAGCGCAAGACAGAATACCCGGGCAAAGCCGTTCAAATCGTCCCTGAATATGACATTCCTTTGGCTTGGGCCTCAACCCAAGAAGAATTTCTTTATTATATAGAATCTTTAATAGAGCGTGGCTTGCTACGAATAACAGACAAGGATAACCAAATAAATGGTTTAATTTTCCCTGTTGCAATAACCGCAGATGGATGGGATTATCTAGAAAAACAAGAACGCCATATCGAAGAACGGACCCAAGCTTTTGTGGCGATGTCGTTCTCCGAAGACTTAAAATCTATTTGGGAAGGGCCGATATACAATGCTATTACGAAGGCCGGTTATAAGCCATATCGCGTAGATGCAGAACCCCATAGTGACCGGATAGATGTAAAAATTATCTCAGAGATTAAGAATTCCCGTTTTATTGTAGCAGATATTACTGAGCAGAAGCGTGGAGTATATTATGAGGCCGGGTTTGCACAAGGTTTAGGACTTCCGGTAATATGGTGTGTCAGGCAAGACGATTTGGATAACGTTCACTTTGATACACGCCAATATAACCATATAGTTTGGGAAAGAATTGAAGACCTCGAAGACCAGCTTTTTAACTTCATTTGTGCGATCATCGGCAAAGGAAAAGAAGCATAATATTGGATACAATGTAGTGTTTTTTACCCCCCTTTGAAAAAGGGGGGCAGGGGGGATTTAATAACGTTCGGTCATGCTCAAGTATAACCCCAAGTTGAAAGCTAAAGGTCGACAACTCCGCCAAAACTTGACCGACAGCGAGCGCGTCCTTTGGCAAAGATTACGTGGCAAACAGCTAGCGGATGTACAATTTTACTGTCAGAAACCGATTGGCGATTATATTGTTGATTTCTATGCGCCCAAGGCAAAATTGGTTATCGAGATAGACGGTTCCCAGCATCTTGAGGGCCAACATGCTGAGAAAGATAAAAATCGAGACGAATATTTGGCAAGCCTTGGATTGATGGTTCTACGTTTCGACAGCAGGCAGGCTTTAAAAGAAACCGAGGCGGTAATGGAAGTCGTCTATCGGACGATAGTGGAGAGAATAGCTAAATAAATCCCCCCTACCCCCCTTTTTCAAAGGGGGGAATAAAGAAGCAAGGAAACCCCACCATCCGCGATAAAATCGTCATCGAGGGCAACGAGGTCCAGTTGCTGGAGGAGGCCGGCCCCAACGAAGTGCGGGTGGGCCGCCGGGCCCCGGTCAATGCGGTGCTGCGCTATGTCGCCCGGTCCATGCCGCCGCCTCTGCCCATCCTGCCCCCGGGGACTCGCTGGCTCTGCCGGCGGAAAGACCTCCTTGCCCTGGTGGTGGAGCACCCGCCCCAGTGCCGCACCCTGCGGGTCAGCCGCGGCAAAAAGGGCGCCGGCGACGATTACCATTCCTACCGCCTGGCCTTCCCCTACATTATTTATGTCCTGACTTTCTACCGGGAGGGTTTCGAGGAAATGAAGATCTTCTTCCGGAACCAGACCCTGAGTTCACCCCGAGATACGCTCTACCATACCAACCTGCCCAATGTGCGGGGTGAACCGGGCCATCACGGCAGCCAAAGGGTCTGCCTGCGCTACCGCCCGGAGATGCTGGAAGGGGTGCCCCTGACCGAGGCGGTGCCGGCCCTCCTCGACTTCTTCTGGAGCACCGGCTTCAATCAAGACATCGCCAACAGCGCCTTTGAGCGCGCCCAAAGACTGGACCCCCGTTTCGCCGATCTCGCCGCCTGGGAGGCGGCCAGCCGGGAAGGCCCCCTTTTCCCTTTACAGGTGGACTGGGAACCCGCCGGCCGCGACCTTCCGGGCTTGTGGTTGGAATGCCTGCAGTTGCATGGCGACACGGACCAGCCCCTCGACTCCGCCGCGGAACTGGCGGATATTCTGTATCGGCTGCCCGTCGGCTACTGAGGCT
>JBAZKX010000319.1:0-3769 GCA_041650575.1 Desulfobaccales bacterium | reverse complement strand
CCCCAGGGGGCAGACCCAGCCGCAGAAAAACCGGCCCAGGATAAAGGTCAGGACCACCATGACCAGGGCCCAGAAGAGACCGACCACCAGGGGGCTGAAGGTCAGGAGGTGGGACGCCAGGATCAGGGGATCGAAGCGAAAGAACAGGTCCACCGGCCAGGCCAGGTGATTCTGGCCGGTAAATTCGGCTTTGAGGAACAGCCAGACAAACAGCGCCAGAAAGAGGATCTGCACGATCCGGCGCAGGCGCGCCCAGGCGCGGCTGCTTAGGGAAATGCTGCGATTATTCATTGAGTTCGCCATGGAAAATCATGGGTTTAATAGCCCCAAAAATCTCGTAGGGGCGGTGGCTCACCGCCCCTACCTGGTTTTTTAGATTCAAAGCGGAAGCCGCAAACGGTCTCTGACCCCTGCTGCTCCGAGTTAGACGAATTTAATCTTGCTCAGGTCCATTTCACCCCGGCCGGCCTGGTGGGATTTGATAATATAGCCGAGATCCTCGGGCTTCATCCCGAAGAGGCCGGTGCCCACCGAGTCCAGGGCCACGGGATCGGCGCCGGCGAAGACCAAGTTTTTCACGGCCACATCCTCGGGACGGCCGCCGGAAGGACCATTCTTCAGGAGAATCCGGGTGGCGTCCAGGACATGGAGATCAGGACGCAACAGCAGGTTCAGGTCGGCGATGTTCTGATGCAGGCCCACATGGATGCGGCCCCGCCAGCCGCCGATGGCGCCCATCATGTTCTTCAAGCACATGGTGAGGCGGGCTTCGGAGTGATGCTTGGCGATGGGGATATTGATGAAGCGGTCGGCCTCCAGAATATCCTTATAAAAGTACCATTTTTTCAGGGCCTTGGCCTTTTCGATGTTGACTTCCACGAACCGGCGGTCATCCACATACGGCACCACCACCCGGGGGTCTTTGATGGCCTCCACCGCCGCCTTGATCCCGGAGTTGACGTAGGCCTTGCGGGCGTCGTGGCAGGTGTTGTCGAGGACCTTGACCTGTTTGGCCCCGGCCTCGAGGCAGAGCTCCACCACCTTCCGTACCACCTCGGGGTTGGCGTTGGCCGCCAACTCCGGGGTCCGGTCCCAGGCCATGTTGGGCTTGACCACCACGACTTCGCCGACATTGACGAACTTTTTCATGCCGCCCAGGGCCTGGATGGCATCTCCCACCAGGTTGGCGTAATTGGTCCCCTCGGCCTTGGCCACTAAGGGTTGAGGCGCCGCCAGGGGGGCCATGCCCCAAACTTCTTCGGGCACTACCAGTCGCCCTGCCCCGGTCATTAATCCCAACGCTGCCATATATTTAAAGAAATCACGACGATGCATCACGGCTCCTGTAAGCCCTATTGATATTTTCTAGTCTAAACAGAGTCATGGTGGTTTGCAAGTTTTTCTTGACATGGTAGGGGAAAGCTATTATTGACTAGAGGGTCATTTTAATGACTCTACGGTCATTAAAATGAGTTGCGAGCCAAGCAAATAAGTCGTTGCAATGCCTCCATGGTCATTATATCGTGCGATTTGATTACGTGGTTCGAGCCGGAAGCTCCGTTTATCAGCCATGCCATCTAAAGAAATGAAAATATCCCCCCGGGCCACCAAGAAAGAGATCCTCACCGCGTTCCGCACCAGGGAGATCCTGGCCGCGGCTCGGACGGTCCTGGCAGAGCGCAGCCCCGAAGCCATGACCATGGAGGAGATCGCCGCGGCCGCGGGGGTGGCCAAGGGCACCCTGTATCTTTATTTTCAGAGCAAAGATGATCTCATCGAAGCCCTTATCACCCAGGTGGGGGAAAATATCCTGCGGGACGCGGAATCCAGCCTCAAGGCTCCGGGGACGCCGGCGGATAAATTAATCCGGCTGGTGTCCGTGCTCCTGGGGTATCTCAACCGGGAACGGCTGTTATTTCCCATTTATGCCCGGGAAGTGATCCGGGGCGAAGGGCAGTCCCGGGCCGGATTTTGGCAGCGCCACCTGGAAATGGAAGAGAGATTTGTGTCTCTGGTGACCAGCCTGTTTACCGAAGGCATCGAGGCCGGCCAGTTTATTCCCGCCAATCCCCGCCTCCTGACCTTCCTGCTGCGGGGCTTGATCCGGGCTACCGGCTATTATCAAAAGGCCGAAGGGCAGGCTGATGCCGCCAAAGAGGCCTTACCGGTGATTCTCACCCTCCTCTCATCCGGCTTGATCCGGAGAAAGCAATCTCCCACCGAGGAAACTGCACTATGATGGCCAGGAAACTATGGCGGGGGCTCGGGTTGGCGGTGCTCATCTGGGGGGCGTGGGTTTTCCCCGGCGGGGCCGCCGAGCCTCCGGCGCCGCACCTGGATTTGAAAGAAGCCCTGCGTCTGGCCTGGAAGGCCAATCCCAATCTGCAGATCAGCCGCCTCCAGGGCCTGATCGCCGGCGAACAGGTGGTCAGGGCCAGATCGGGACTGCTGCCCCAGATTAACTCCCAGACGACCCAGACGATGTATGACGATCCCTTGAAATTTAGGATTGCGGTTCAAGCCCCGGGGGCGGCCGGCGGGGTCTCTTTTCCCCAAACCAACCGTAACTTTTGGGGCAATCAAACGACGGTCAATCAGTTGCTCTTTGACTTCTGGGGCACCCCTTCCAGGTATCAGGCCGCCATCATGGGTCACAAGGCCAGCCTCCTGGATACGGCCCAGACCCGGGACAACGTCTTTCTGACGGTGGCCCAAGGATATTTCAAGACGCTGCGGGCCAAAAAATTGGTTCAAGTGGCAGAGCAGAACGTCTATGACCTCAAGCAGCATCTGAAGATTGCCGAAGACCAGTACCAGTTCGGAGTGGTCACCTACAATGACGTGCTGCAGGCCAAAGTCTCTTTAGCCGACGCCGAACAAAACCTGATCGTGGCCCGAACCGATTACATCGACACCCGATCGGCGTTTAACAAAGTCCTGATGCTGCCCGTAACCGCGCCCACGGACTTGCAGGATGAAAATGTGGTAGTCAAGCCCTGGGAACTGAGCCAGGCCACCGACGCGGCCCTGAAGCAGAGAAGCGATCTCAAGGCCTCGGTTGATCGTATCCGGCAGCAGGAAAAAACCGTGACAGAGACGCGGGCCCAATACTTTCCCAAGTTTTCCGTGCAGGGAGGATACTTTTATCAGGTCAATAACAATACGGTGAACGACAGCCAGTGGTCCGTCATCTTTGCCATGAACTGGAACATCTTTTCCGGGTTGGACACCAAAGCCGCGGTCTCCCAGGCCAAGATCAAAGTGGAGCAGCTCCAGGAACAGCATAAGGACCTGAATGAGCAGGTTCAACTGGACGTGCAGAATGCCTACCTCCAGGTCAAACAGACCGCTGACCGCATCAAGACCACGGAAACCGCGGTGACCCAGGGCGACGAAAATCTGCGCCTCAACGAGGAGCGGTATAAAGAAAGCGTCGGCACCGCCACCGACGTCATCGACGCCGAGACCCTGGTGACCAGGACCCGGGTCAACTATTGGACCGCGGTTTACGACCACCAGATGGCCAAGTCCCAGATGTTGTGGGCCGTCGGCTCCATTGCCGAACTCCTTCCCCAGGAGAAGCAACCCAAACATGTCCCGTAAATTGCTCCTCCGTCTCGGTATCGGCCTGTTGGTCCTCCTCATGGTCGGGGCCGGGGTGGGATACTGGATTTACATCAAAATTCTGGTCAGCACCGACGACGCCTACGTGGCCGGCTACGTGGGGGTCATTGCAGCCCGGGTGCCGGGCCGGGTGGCCAAGATCATG
>JBAZKX010000318.1:0-3786 GCA_041650575.1 Desulfobaccales bacterium | reverse complement strand
TTTATCACATTAAAGGTTGAAAGATAGGCCAAATTCATTTACAAAAGTCGAGGTTGCCTTTTCCGGAGCGTACCTCGTGACTACCCCCAGGCTCAAAGCCATTCGCAACATCGGCATTATTGCCCACATCGACGCCGGCAAGACCACCTTGACCGAGCGCATTCTCTATTATACCGGCCGCACCCACAAAATGGGCGAGGTCCACAACGGCGCCGCGGTCATGGACTGGATGCCCGAGGAACAGGAACGGGGCATCACCATCACCGCCGCGGTGACCACCTGCCAGTGGAAGGGCTGTGTCATCAACATCATCGACACCCCGGGCCACGTGGATTTCACCATCGAAGTGGAGCGGTCCCTGCGGGTGCTGGATGGAGCCATCGGGGTCTTCGACGCGGTGGGCGGCGTGGAGCCCCAGTCCGAGACCGTCTGGCATCAGGCGGACAAATATAAGGTGCCCAAGCTGGCCTTCATCAACAAGATGGACCGCATGGGGGCCAACTTCTGGGCCGCGGTGGACTCCATGCGGGACAGGCTGGGCGCCTATCCCCTGGTCCTCACCATCCCCTGGGGCGAAGAAGACCGCTTCCAGGGCGTCATCGACCTCCTGAGCCTGAAGGCCATCCGCTGGCGGGATGAAACCCTGGGCGCGGATTTTGAGGTGGTGGATATCCCCGCCGATTACCGGGAGCCGGCCGAGAAGGCCCGGGAGGCCCTGGTGGAGGCCGTGGCCGAAGTGGACGACGAAGTCATGGAGATCTACCTGGCGGAGCAGGCCTTGTCCGTAGAGGCCCTCAAGGCCGGCATCCAGCGGATCACCCTGGCCCTTAAAGGCGTCCCCACCTACTGCGGCTCCGCCCTGCGCAACAAGGGCATTCAACCCCTGCTGGACGGCGTCAAGGATTTCCTGCCCAATCCCACCCAGGTGCCGGCGATCATCGGGCAGAACCCCAACACCGGCGAATCGGAGAGCCGCCCCCCCCGGGACGACGCCCCCCTGGCCGCCCTGGCCTTCAAGATCATGGTGGACCAGAACCAGCGCCTCACCTATGTGCGCCTCTATTCCGGCACCCTGAAGTTCGGCCAGGAAGTCTATAATTCCATCAAGCAGACCTCTGAGAAGGTGGCCCGGATTCTCCGCATGCACGCCAACAAGCGGGAACCCCTGGAGGAGGCCCACGCCGGCTCCATCGTGGCCCTCTTGGGTCTGAAGGCCACCACCACCGGGGACACCCTGTGCAGTCGCCACCATCCCATCGTGCTGGAGCCCATTTCCTCCTATGTGCCGGTGATCTCCCTGGCCATCGAGCCCGCCACCCGGGACGACCAGGAACGCCTGGGGCCGGCCCTGGCCCGGGTCTCCGAAGAAGATCCCAGCCTCACGATTCACGTGGATGAAGACACGGGCCAGACCCTGCTATCCGGCATGGGAGAGCTGCACCTGGAAGTCATCACCCACCGCCTGGAGCGGGAGTTCCACACCCACGTGCGGGCCGGCCGCCCCCAGGTGGTGTATCGGGAAACCATCGCCAAGAGCGTGGAGGAAACCGGGGTCTTCGACCGGGAACTGGCCGGCAAGCAGCATTTCGCCGAAGTCAGGCTCTCCCTGTCCCCCCGGCCCCGGGGCAGCGGCAACTCCTTTGTGTCGCTGTTGCCTGAGGGGCACCCCGCGGCCGGCTTCGTGCCGCTGATCGCCCAGGCGGTGGCCGAAGCCCTGGAAGGCGGCGCGGTTTACGGCCACCCCGCAGTGGACGTGGCGGTGGCCCTGGCCGACGCCACCGTCCGGGAGGGCCAGGCCTCGGAGATGGCCTTCCGGGTGGCAGCCATGACCGCGGTGAAACAGGGGCTCCAGCAGGGCCGGCCCCAGTTGCTGCAACCTATCATGAAGGTGGAGATCATCGCCCCGGAGGAGTTCACCGGCGAGGTCATCGGCGATTTCGCGTCCCGCAAAGGCAAAGTGGAGCACCTCCTGGCCAAGGGCCCGGTGCGGATCATCTCGGGGCTGGCCCCGCTCTCCGAAATGTTCGGCTACGCCACCGCGCTGCGCTCCCTGACCCAGGGCCGGGGCACCTTTACGCTGCAATTCGACCACCACGGCTACGTGGAGAAATAGCGGTCAGCTTTCGCTGTAGCGGGAAAGCGAAGCGCATCCCGCCTTCAATCAGCCAAATAACTGGCGCGGGCCCGGCCCGCCACGTAGGGTGCGCTCTGCGCACCATTTTTGCTTTTAAGGGATCACTTCAGGCCTGATTTGGTTATAATAATTCGATTATTCATCTATCCCCGGTTTTAAAGGAGAATTTATCCATGCCCATAGAACAAACCCTGTCCATGATCAAACCCGACGGCGTCGCCCGGGGCCTCATCGGCGAAGTCATCGGCCGCTTCGAGAAAAACGGTCTCAAAATCCGCGCTATGAAGATGCTGCATCTGTCCCTGGACCAGGCCCGGGCCTTTTACGCGGTGCACAAAGAGCGGCCCTTTTACGACAGCCTCACGCAGTTTATGAGTTCCGGCCCCATCGTGGCCATGATCCTGGAAGGCGACAACGCCATCCAGGTCAATCGGGACCTCATGGGCGCCACCGACTACCGCAAGGCCGCGCCCGGCACCATCCGGGCCGACTTCGCCCGGGAGATCGAAGCCAACATCGTCCACGGCTCCGACGCGGTCGAGACCGCCCAGGTCGAGATCGCTTTCTTTTTCAACGCGTTGGAACGGGTGTAAGCCAGTCGAGGCGAGCATCCGCAGCCCACACAGGCGAGACGCCTGTGCCACCCGAAAACCAACGCCCCGCAGGGGCGGGGTCACCCCGCCCCTGCTTGCCTCTGCACTCCTGATCGCCGTCCCAACTTGACAATGCCCCCCTCCATCCCCATGTTACAGGTAAGGGAAACGCTTGCCTAGTAAGGTAGTGTGTCTATACCTCTCACTAATAAAAGACCTTTAAAGGCCCCCTCCCCTGGTGGGAGGGGGTTGGGGGGAGGGGGAAGAAGCCAAGCCAATCCGGCAGTAATTTCACCCCCACCCTGACCCTCCCCCATCAAGGGGGAGGAAAAAGCCATGCTGCTATACAAGCTATATTTGGAACGCAACACTAGTTTTTACCTCTGGAAGACCCGACTTTAAGAGGCTCCTCAGCCCGGGGACCGGCGAGGGGAGAAAAGGGGATAGCCATGCCTTCCGAAGAGTTCGTCAAGGTGACCAGGAAAGCCTCGGCCCGGATACCCACCGCGGAAGGCGAATTCCAACTGCACTGCTACCTCAGCCATCGTGATCACAAGGAACACCTGGCCCTGGTGCAGGGGCAGGTTAAAGGCGGCGAAAACGTGCTGGTGCGGCTGCACTCGGAATGCTTCACCGGCGACGTTCTGGGGTCCCGGCGCTGCGACTGCAACGAACAGTTGCACCTGGCCATGCAACGGATCAGCGAGGCGGGCGCGGGCATTGTCCTCTACCTGCGCCAGGAGGGCCGGGGCATCGGCCTCATTGACAAGCTCAAGGCCTATAACCTGCAGGATGCGGGTTATGACACCGTGGAGGCCAATCTTTTGTTGGGCCACGCCGAGGATGAACGGGAGTATTCCGCCGCGGCCCGGATTCTCCAGGATCTGGGGGTGCATTCCATCCACCTGCTTACCAATAACCCTCACAAAATCGCCAGCCTGGAGGAATGGGGGATCAAGGTGACGGATCGCGTCCCTTTGCAGACGCCGGCCCATGCGGAAAACTCCACCTATCTCGCCACCAAGGCCAGGCGCATGGGGCATCTCCTCGGCCTGCCCC
>JBAZKX010000317.1:0-3789 GCA_041650575.1 Desulfobaccales bacterium | reverse complement strand
TGTACCAAAAAGCACAAGGAGTCCGGCGTTGGAAATTCCGCAGGCCTTGAGCGATTTCTCGTATGTTCTCGTCTACCTGGTGGCGGCTGGTCTGTTCGCCATGGGTCCTCTGATTATTGCCAAACTCATCGCCCCGCGCAGCTACGGCGCCGCTCGGGACGCTATCTATGAATGCGGCATGCCCACCATCGGCAGCGCCTGGATTCAAGTGGCAGTAATCTACTATCTCTTTGCCTTGCTGTTTTTGGCCTTCGACGTGGATGTGCTCTTTCTCCTCCCGGTGCTGTTGGCCTACGGCAAAGGATACGTCTGGCGGGACTTCATCGAAGTAACCATCTTCATCGGCATTCTGTCCCTGGTCATCGTCTATGCCTGGAACAGAGGAGTGTTCAGTTGGAAACGAAAACAGGTGAACCCCTAATCCAATTCGGATTACTGGAAGAGGCCCTCAACCTGGCCCGGGCCAACTCCCTGTGGCCGATGACCTTCGGCCTGGCGTGCTGCGCCATCGAGATGATGGCCGTGGGCATGGCCCGGTTTGATCTGGCCCGTTTCGGGGCCGAGGTTTTCCGGCCTTCACCCCGGCAGTGCGATCTCATGATCGTAGCCGGCACCATCTCCAAGAAAATGGCTCCGGCGGTGGTGCGGCTCTACGAGCAGATGCCGGCCCCCAAATGGGTCATCGCCATGGGCAACTGCGCCATTTCCGGTGGCCCCTTTTACTATCCCACCCAGTATGCCATCGTCCCCGGCGCTGACCTGATCATCCCCGTGGACGTCTATGTCCCCGGCTGTCCGCCCCGGCCCGAGACGTTGCTCGAAGGCATCCTCATGCTGGAAGAAAAAATCACCAAACGGGGCCGTCTCAGGAAGTTCAGAGATGCTAAAGGATAATCTTACCAAAGCGCTGGCCCCCTTGGGGTTGGAGAAGGTGGCCGACGGCGACTACGCCAAGACCGGATACCACCTGGAGGTGGCGGCCCAGCCTGACCAAATGGCAGGCGTGGCCCAGGCCATGCTCGATGCGGGCTGCTTCCTGGAATCCTTCACCGCGGTGGACCTGATGGAATCCTTCGACCTGGTGTACCATTTCGCCAGTTTCGACGAACTGTGCCGTACCGCGGTGCACGTGCCTCTCGGCAAACGGAAGGGCATGCCCAGCATCTCCCAGATCTATCCGGGGGCGGACTGGTATGAACGGGAGGTCTTTGACCTCTTCGGCATCCATTTCTTCGGGCATCCCAACCTGAAGCGCATCTTGCTGCCGGAAGACGCCGATTTCCATCCCTTACTGAAAGATTTCGGAGCGACTCAGGGCAATGATTGAGCTATACGGCATCGAAGAAAAGACCTATACCCTGAACCTGGGTCCGCAGCATCCCAGCACCCACGGCGTCTTGCGGGTGCTGTTGGAGATGGAAGGTGAGTTTATCTCCAAGGCGGAGCCGGTCATCGGTTACGGGCACCGCGGCCACGAGCACATGGCGGAGAATCGCAACTACCAGCAATTCCTGCCGAATATGGGCCGGGTGGATTACCTGCACGCCCTGGCCTACAATCAGGGCTACTGCATGGCGGTGGAAAAGCTCCTGGGCCTGGTCGTGCCGGAGCGGGCCGAGTTCATCCGGGTGATCACCGCCGAACTTAACCGCATCACTTCCCACCTGCTGTGGTTCGGCGCCTACCTCCTGGACCTCGGGGCCTTTACCCCCATCATGTATGCCTTTGACGACCGGGAGCATATCCTGGACCTCCTGGACCGCATCACCGGGTCTCGCCTGACCTACTGCTTCTACCGGTTCGGCGGCGTGCCCGTTGATCTCGATGACGAATTCATCACCGGGACCCGCGCCTTCATCCAGAGGCTGCGCAGCCGCTGGGTGGACTACGACAACCTGGTGACCAAGAACGTCATCTTCATCAACCGGGCCCGGGACGTCGGCCTCATCACCAAGGATCAGTGCGTCAAATACGGCATTACCGGCCCCAACCTGAGGGGCAGCGGCATCCCCTACGATATCCGCAAGAGCGAGCCCTATTCCGCGTATCCGCTCTTTGATTTTGAGGTTCCCATCGGGTCCAAGGGCGATATTTTTGACCGCTACATGGTGCGCCTGCAGGAGATGGAACAGAGCTGCCGCATCATCGAGCAGGCCCTGGACAAGCTCCCCAACGGCCCCATCATGGCGGAAAAGGTGCCCAAACGCATCAAACCCCCGGTGGGCGAAGTCTATCAGGCCGTGGAGACCGCCCGGGGCGAATTCGGCATCTACATCGTCAGTCAGGGCGACGTGAAACCCTACCGGGTCAAACTCCGGGTCCCGTCCTTTGCCAATCTCAGCCTCTTTCCGGAATTGGCGGTGGATACCCTGGTGGCCGACCTCGTGGCCATCCTGGGCTCCGTGGACGTGGTTATTCCGGAAATTGACCGTTAAGTAAGATACGAGCGCAAATTATGGAACATGCGGCGCAATTCTTGAATAGTACAGTGGTCCACATGCTCGTGGGCCTGATCGGGGTCATCGCCCTGGTCTCGGTGAACGCCTTGTTTCTCATCTGGGTGGAGCGCAAAGTGTCCGCGCATATGCAGCTCCGTCCCGGTCCCATGGAGGTGGGCCCGCATGGCGCCCTCCAGTCCCTGGCCGATGCCATCAAGCTCATGAGCAAAGAACTCATCACCCCGGACGAAGTGGACAAGCCCATCTATTGGCTGGCCCCCATCGTGGTCTTCCTGCCGGTGCTGCTCTCCTTCCTGGTCATTCCCTTTTCCCAAACCATGATTATCCGGGATATGAACGTCGGCATCGTTCTGATCCTCGCCTTCTCCACCCTGTCGGTGCTGGCCATTCTCATGGCCGGATGGTCATCCAACAATAAGTACTCGGTCTTCGGCGCCATCCGCTCCGTCGCCCAGAACGTGGCGTACGAGATCCCGCTCCTCGTCACCGTCATGAGCATCATCCTCATGGTGGGGTCGTTCAAGCTCTCCGATATCGTCGCCGCCCAGAGCCAAACCTGGTTTATATTCATACAGCCCCTGGCGTTCCTTCTCTTTATTACTTGCGCCACGGCGGAAACCAACCGGGCCCCCTTTGACCTGCCTGAGGCCGAATCGGAACTGGTTGCCGGGTTCCACACCGAATATAGCGGGATGCGGTTCGCCCTCTTCTTCCTGGCGGAATATACCAACATCTTCATCGCCTCGGCCGTAGCCACGGTGCTCTTCCTGGGAGGCTGGCACGGGCCGATCCTCCCCGGGGTCATCTGGTTCTTTATCAAGGTCTATGCCCTGGTCTTCCTGCTGATGTGGTTCCGCTGGACCTTTCCCCGGGTGCGGTTTGACCAATTGGTTAACTTCTCCTGGAAGATTTTGATTCCTCTGTCCTTTGTCAATCTGCTCATAACTGCCTTTGTATTAAAACTCAGATAAGGCGGGCCGGCCATCGCCGGAATAAAGGTTACGTAGCGATGATGAGTTACTTCAAAGAAATTGCGGTGGGTTTCTGGAGTCTGCTGGCGGGCATGGCGGTAACCATACGCTACTTTGTCAAACCCATCGTTACCGTCCAGTACCCTCGGGAAAAGATCCAGATGTCGCCGAGGTATCGGGGGTATCCCCAGTTCATTATCGATCCCGAGAGCGGGACGCACCGGTGCATCGCTTGCGAAATGTGTTCCCGGATCTGCCCTTCCCAACTGATCACCGTGGAAGGGGTCAAACTGCCGGGCGCCAAGCAAAAAGTCGGATACCATTACGTGCACGAGCATCAGTATTGCAGCCTGTGCGGT
>JBAZKX010000316.1:0-3791 GCA_041650575.1 Desulfobaccales bacterium | reverse complement strand
CGGGCAGAGTCAAAGAGATCACTCTGGGCAGGGGCGGGAAATGTCTAAAGATCGGGGGCAGCAATATACTGCCGCTGCACCATTTCGAAGGCAGCGCCGCCAACAGGCCGGTGGTGGCGCTCGAGGTGGACGATAACGGGGCCGCCGGTTGGGCCACAGCCGCCGTGGAACCTTTCAGGGATGTGGTCGATGACCCGGTCAGGTGGGGCGCTCTTTGTTTGAAGCTGGGCGCGGACCTGATCTGCCTGCACCTGGAGGGCACCGATCCCAACGGCGCGAACAAAACCCCGGCGGAGGCGGCCGCGCTGGTCAAACGGATGTCCCGGGAACTGGATGCGCCTTTGATAGTTTACGGCTGCGGGGACGATAAGAAGGATGTCGAGGTGCTGACGGCGGTTGCAGAGGCGTGCAAAGAAAACAATCTGTTGCTGGGCCCGGCCGTCAAGGAGAATTACGAGGCTATACTGAAGGCGGTGGCCGACAACGGGCACTGCATCATTGCCCAGACACCCATCGACATCAATCTCGAGAAGGAACTCAATGTGAAATTGCTCAAGCAGCTCCCTCCGGACAGGATTGTCATCGACCCCCTCAGCTCGGCGCTGGGTTACGGGATGGAGTACAGCTTCACCATCATGGAGCGGACCAGGCAGGTGGGTGTTGTATATGGTGATGCGGCCATGCAGATGCCTGTTATCGCCGACCTGGGTCGCGAATGCTGGAAGACCAATCAGGCACGCTCAAATGGCGAGCAGGGTTTAATCTGGGAGAGCATTACCGCCCTCAGCCTGCTTCTGGCAGGCGCTGACATACTGGTGCTCAGGCATCCGGATAACTGCCGTTTACTCAAGGAAGCGATCGAGGGCAAAATATAGGAGGCTCGCGTGGTGAAAAACGAGAGGCAGAAACGGGAGGCGGACGAGTTCATCAGGGCCGAAGACGGCTGGGAGCCGGTCGGGCACACGCCTCTCCCCGGGATCGCGGAGCTGAGAAACTGGGACCACAGGCTTCTCAGGACATGGAAGCCCTTTCATGTGCCGGTAGCCGACAGATGCGGCCTATGCACCTACGGCGAATGCGACCTCACTGAGGGCAGGAAAGGCGCCTGCGGAGCTGACACAGGGGCTATACGGGCCTGCCTCACGCTGGTCGCCTGCTGCGAGGGCCTGGCCCAGTCCCTGGCGCAGGCACGCCGAACCATTGACTACCTGGTGGATAAAAAGGGCAGGGATATGCCGCTGACCCTAGGTGAAAAGATCGGCATCGAGGCGCCCCACGTCCGGACGGTGCTGGGCTTCAAACCCGCGCTGCTTGGAGACCTGGAAAGAACACTGACTTATATTGAAGATCAGCTCACCGTGCTGCTGGCCTCCTCCGCTCCCGGATTGGAAACAGCCGCCATAGACCTGGAGTCCAGGTCTATGCACGCCTCCATGCTGGCCCAGGTTGCCATGGAGGCGGCGGAGCTGGCCGCAATTTCGGGATTCGGCTTCCCCTGCTCCACCGGAGATACTGCCCTGGTCAACGTAGGTTGGGAGGAAGTGGATTTAAACGGGCCTGTCATATTAATTACCGGTAACGACACACTGGCGGCCGTCTGCCTGGCCGATTACCTCAGGGACAGCGGGATGGAGGGGAAGGTGACGGTGCTGGGCATCGGAGCAGCGGCCCATGACTTGGTGCGCTATTGCCCCACCGCCGGGATAGCCGGGACTCAGACTATGCTGCCGGCTATTTTAAAGGCAGGGCTGGCGGATGTGGTGATGTGCGGCGGCAACAACCTGCTTTGCGACGTAGCAGATCAGGCCATAGCCGGGGGCGCCGCCTTCATTGCCACCGATGACCAGGCCTCTTACGGACTGGATGACCTATCGGACGGAGATACAGAGCAGGTCCTGGTGGAACTGCAGCGGGGGCGGGGCATACTGCTGCCAGACCCCGTGAAGGCGGCCGCTGTGGCTGTGGAGGCCGCCCTCAAGCTTTCCGCGGGCCGCAAGAAGGTACTGCCGGCCGGAGATGATTTTTACCGGGGAAAGGCCAGGATGAGGGTAGGCCGCGGGCCGGTCATGGATACCGAGATAAGGAAGGTGGGGGCGCCACTGGTGCTGGGGACTATACCGGGTGTCATCGCCATCGTTGGAGGATCGAACTATCCCGGTTCGCCCGATGATATAGCTGATATAGCCGAGGAATTCGCAAAGCGCAAGTACATCGTAGTACTGGCGGGGGACTCCGCTATTGCTGCGGCCCTTAAAACAGACGCCGAGGGGAAGTCCATCTATGAAAGGTATCCCGCCGATTTCGATGCCGGGGGTGTGATCAATATAGGCTCCGGCGTCTCGGCGTCGCATATCAGCGGCGCGGCCATAAAAATAGCCAACATCTTTGCCGCCCTGCCGTTGAGAGCCAACTACGAGGTTGTGGCTGATTATATACTCAACCGGGTGGGGGCCTGCGCGCTGGCCTGGGGCGCCAGCGGCGCCGATGAGCTGGCCCTGGCCACCGGTTGTAACCGCCTGGGAATACCCGTCGTGGTCGGCCCGCACTGCATCCGGTACGGCCGGCTCTATTTGAGCAAGGAAGGCGAGACAGACTGGAGCGTGATGGACGGACGCGAAAAGAAGCTCGTGGATACAGGGGAGCCTTCACCCCAGCACCTGATCAACCTGTTGCCCGACACAGGTTCGGCCGTTGTGGCGCTGGCCAAGCTATGCATGCGCAGAAACGATACACCCCAGGGCAGGGCTACCAAGCTTACACACTATATCGGACTGCACAAGCAGTATTTCGGAAAGCTGCCGGACGATGTCCACCTGTTTGTCAGGAAGAGCTCCGATATACCCATTTTCTTCAAAAAGGAATTGCAGGCCTATCTGAACGGGGTCGGCTGGAGCGAGAAACCCGTGCTGTCTCTGCCCACCCTGGTAGGCACCTATCCCTCCCAGGTCACGCTGGAAGAGGTCGTACACTAATACCGGCCGGGTATATTAGGATAAGCCGCGTGTGTGCGGCTATAATATAAAGTCAAACGGCGGCGATGATTAATAAGCGAAGGCGGAGATTCTATGGCTGACGGAACATTCCCGGTCGATATCGGTCCCCAATATGAGGGAGAAGTTATCCGCAAGGCGGATATACGCGTGGAGCTGGGTGGGCCCAATGTGAAAAACAAGTTCGAGCTGGTCTCCCTCAAGAAACCCGAAGAGATAACACATGAGAATGTGGAAGTGATCGGTCCGGACCTGCCCGATATGGAAGAGGGCAGCAGCCAGCCGGTGGTCGTGCTGGTGGACGTCGCAGGCGCCCGCATGGAGAAAGACATCGAACCTGTCCTGGAACGGCGGCTGCACCTTTACCTGAACTACATCGAAGGCTTTTATCATATGAACCAGCGCCAGGACGTCTGGATGCGGCTCAATAAGGCCTCCTATAACAAGGGGCTGAAGTCGCTCAGGATACTGGGAGAGATATTGATATTCCTTTATACGTCTGAGATAGAGATCATCGAGAAGATACAGGTCACCTTTATCACTGATCCTAAAAAGATCGAGGAGCTTCTGCCCGGGGCCGTGAGCGTGTACCGCGCGCGCGATGAGAAAATCAGGGGCCTGCGCGAGGCCGATGTGCAGGAATTCTACAGCTGCGCACTCTGCCAGAGCTTCGCCCCCACGCACATCTGCTGTATAACGCCGGAGCGCATCGCCAACTGCGGCGCCATCAACTGGTTCGACGGCAAGGCGGCCTACCAGATGGACCCCGAGGGGCCGATACAGGCCGTAGCCAAGGGAGAC
>JBAZKX010000315.1:0-3795 GCA_041650575.1 Desulfobaccales bacterium | reverse complement strand
GGCCACAATCTCGATTTCAGCGCCCTGCCCCAGAGCCTCCGGACAATCCAGGAGGAGGCCTTGTCGAGACGCATTCACGGTTCTGGCCGGATAATAAATCCCGCCGGCAGTCAGCAAGTACACCGGTATTTCCAGCGGATACCGTTCCCATTCCCGCTGGTCCGGAGAGCCAGCGGGGGCGAGGCGGTCGCTCTCCTGCAGGAAACGGTACAAATGCCGGAAAAAATCTTGCGGCCGTTCCCAGGGATGGGCATGGCCGGCTTGCTCGATATAGGCCACCTCAACCTTGGGCAGGCAGTCTCCCAAAATCTCCGCGGAGGAACGCCATTTCGACTCCCTGCCGTAGATAGCCAAAGTTCTGACGTCAATCTGTCCGAGATCAGCCGCGGAAATCTGCCGGAGACGAATATCCTCCCGGGCGGTGGTGTTATTCAACAGGGTTAACCAGCGTTTGGCAGTGCGTTCCGTTCCCCTGCCCCTCCCGTAGGGCAAGCGGGCGGATTCGGGCAGCAGTTGGCCCACCCGTTGCCGAACCTGAGGCCGGGCCATCTCCTCCAGGACCGTTAATTCAGGATAGGGTTCGTTCCAAGGGATAGTGAGACCCAGGTTTTGAAACTTCATCAGATCCGGCCACCAAAGCGGCCATTCGGGTCCGGAATTTATTTCATTCAGCGGCACATCCGCCAGCACCAATGATTTCAAACGGTGCGGAAAGCGCCGGGCATAGGAAATGGATACCAGGCCGCCGAAGCTGTGACCCACCAGGTGAAATTTTTTCAGGCCCAAACTATCCACCAACCTGGCCAGATCATCGGCCATCACCATATGGGTGTAGCCGGTGGGAGGCATGCTGCTGTAGCCATGGCCCCGCAGATCATAGGCCGTTACCCGGTAGAAGCTCCGCAGCGGCAGAACCGTGCCGGAATACCAGAACGCCAAACTTGAGGCCAGGCCATGGGCCAAAACCACGTCGGTCCCGGTACCCGTGCAGATATAGTTCAGCTTGACGCCATTGGCCTGTAATAACGGCATGATCTTTACAGCTCCCCTTTATTCAACGTATCCCAGGGTTTGTAGTTGAGCCCAGATGGCTTTCTCTTCCTCATCGGAAAACGGAGACTCGGCCCGTTCCGAAGCGGAGAACGCCGCGGTGTCCTGGTCCCCTATCCTATGCGTCTGCAGATAACTTTCCTCCCAGGCCTCCACCGGTACTCTGCCTTCAAGTTCCTTGGGGATGGGCACTCCCAGACAATAGAGCAGGGTGGGGGCGACATCCAGGATGGAAAAGGGGTCCGGGTTTGCTCCGCTTCTCACCCCCGGTCCGCCCAGGGCAAATATCCCCTCCGGCCGGTGGGTGCCGTTGATCTCCGGTCGATGCAGCACAATGGGCTCTTCGTTGATAACCGACACAAAACTGTGGTCGCTGAGAGTTACCGTCAGGTCAGGGGCCTGGGGCATGGCCCCGCCCGGGAAAGCCTCCTCCCGGGTAATGGCTCGGGTCACGATTTGCTCGCCGGTCACCGGGTCCCGGTACTCCAGCAACTGCTCCCTCAGTCGAGCCCTGAAAGCCTCATAGGCCGCGCCGTTGTCATCCTGGCGGTTCGGCATCCTGATATTAATGCCGTTGCTGCTGGGAGTCCCCGCATACGCGGTGGTCTTGGACCAGTCCAAGCTGGCAAAGGACCATTCATGGTTATGTTTTTTTACGGTCGCATGGTGCACTTCCCGCCAGCCGAGGTAGCCCAACCGCTCCAGCAGGACATTAACATGAAAGACATAGCGCGCCGGCCCGAACCCATGGTCGGAGGCCATGATGATGTGCGCGTCATCCCCGGCCAGGTGGACGATATCCCGGATATAAGAATCCAGTTGGAGGAAGTATTCCAACACCTGGCCCCGCAGTCGCTTTTCCCAATCGGGCAGCCTGTCTACGGCGGTATTCGGGTCAACTAAGCGCCAATAAGGATGGAGGAGCTTGTCCACACCGTCGAACACGATGGCGGTCAGATCGGCCGGGTCATGCTCCATCAGATATTTCAGGATAATGAACCACTGTTTGTCCCGTTGGAGATTTTTTACCACCCAGGCCTTTTCCTCCTCCTCATCGGGAAACAAGGCCCGGTGCCGCATGGCTTCGTTGGCTTCGCAATAGGTCAAGGCCCACTGGTCGGCCTGAAAATCAGGAATGGCGGCAATCTTATCATATAAGCTCTTAGGATGTATGTTTCTTTTTAAATGGCGCCACTGCACCATACTGGGAATGACATAGCCATCGACGGGTTGAGGCGGAGCCATCATGGGGAAATTCAGGTGGATTACCTTGTGTCCCTGCCGGCTGGCCATGGACCAGACGGTCTCACACAGGATGTCGGTGGAATTATAGAGAGTGAAATAAATGTTGCCGTTCCGGGCTTCGGAGCGAATAAAATCAAAGACCCCGTGGTTCCCCGGACTACGCCCCGTAACCATGGACACCCAGGCCGGCGGCGTCAGCGGATTGGGGGTGGATAAGAGATCGGCCCGGAAAGCCTTGCTAAGGAATTTCCGGAGGAACGGCATATGCCCCTCGGCCATCAGAGGATCAAGAATCGACCAGGTGGCGCCGTCCAAGCCTATCAGAACCGTCTTGTTCATTATCTTACTCCCTGCATCATTCCATCAAAGGCTCTTGTCAAGAAAGTCAACCACTTCCTGCACCGTAAAATCATCTCGATATCGTTCATCCACCATCAAGAGTTTTTCAAACGGCAGGTCTTTGCGCTGGAATTTGCCCTCTAGTTGTACAATGAACTGAACCACGTCGATGGATTCGAACTGCAAGTCTGCAATGATCCGGGTCTCAGGGCTAATGCCCCCGGAGAAATCAATATCCCAATCGCTGGTCATATCCGTCAGGATCGTGGCCACCGCTTGAAAAATCTGCTCCTTGGATATCCGTTCTCCGGTCTTATTGGTATCTGGGTCCATCGTATAACCTCCGTAAGAAGTTCGGGATAACTAACGAGAATCCATTACACTTTTTAGATCATGCTTATAGGTGTCCCGGGCTGTTTCGGAATTTCCGGAGATCCCGCCGAGGAAACTGCTGGCAACAATGAGTTCGCCTTCCCGGGCGGTAAAGGCCTGAACCGGGTTGTCAGCCAACCGGGGGTAATCCTGAGCCAACTTGGGGGTCACGGCTACCCGGACCTCCCCTTTCTGCCGGTTCGCCTCCACTACCTTCAGATCTCTCAGCACGTTGACCAGCCCTCTCCCCAGCGCCTTGGCCACCGCCTCTTTGGCGCACCAAAACCGCAGGCACCACTCCGCAAAGTCGGGCGATTCCTGAGAGGGCAGGAGTTGCTGTTCCTCGGGAGCGAAGGCCAGATCCGGAAAGCCTTTCCCCGGGCGCTGCCTTAACTCGATATCGATGCCGACGCTCAGGCCGGCGGCGCCGTCCGCAGCCAGGGCCACGGCAAAGCCGTGGGAATGGGTCAGCGAGAGCGCCGGCGCCGCGCTGATCCTTTCGAGCCATTCTCCCCGGACCAAAGGTTTCCCCTTGGGGTCCGGATAAATCTCAATATCCGCTAGCCATACCTCGAGACCGTAGCACTCCCGCAATAAGCGGCGTACCGCGTCTTTGCCCGTCAGGCGCGCCAGCAGCCATTCGAGGCGTCGTTTCCCGGGGCCGGTAAATTGTCCCCAGGTCCGGCGTTCCTCCCGACTCAGCCCGATATGCGCCATCACCTGCAGCCAAATCCGGCCATCAGGGCTGCTCCATTCCACCGGCATGGAGCAGCCCTGATGGCCGGATTT
>JBAZKX010000314.1:0-3824 GCA_041650575.1 Desulfobaccales bacterium | reverse complement strand
CCCGGCGGAAAACACCGCCCAGGTGGTCAAGGAGATCGGGGCGGTGATCACCGAAGTCCAGCAGAACGGGGTCACGGCCCAGGAACTGGAGGAGGCCCAGAGCTATTACGTGGGCCACTTTCCCCTGGGACTGGAGACCTCCCGGGGCCTGGCGCGGCAGCTCTTGTCCATCGACCTCTATGACCTGGGGACGGATTACCTGAAGGGCTATTGTGACCAAATCCGCAAGGTTACCCTGAACGCAGCGGCAGCCGCGGCCCGGGACCATCTCCAGCCCGATAACCTGGTGACACTGGTCATGGGGCCGGCGGCGCGCTGCGCCGATGCCTTGCGAGAGCTCGGCCCGGTCAAAATCCTTAACGAAATTTAGGCTATAATTTTTTTTGGTTGACAAATGGCTTGTGATGTTATGAGATAGGAGTGTTTTGTGAAAAAAAGGATAAGCCCTTTGGGGACCATAATGAGAGGGAGGAAAGTTGCATGTCCGATACCCCATTGATTGATCAACTTGAAACCGGACCTTGGCCCAGTTTTGTCAAGGATTTGAAACGCGCGGCCGCCAGAAAGCCGTCAGCCAAGGATCTACTGCGGCAGTTAGATCGCTCCTACAAGGACAAGATCACGCATTGGAAACACGGCGGCATCGTAGGCGTCCTGGGTTACGGCTCCGGCATTATCGGCCGTTACTCCGATCTGCCGGACGAATTCCCCGGCGTTGAACACTTCCATACCGTCCGCGTCAATCAGCCCTCCGCCTGGTTTTACACCACCCAGGCTCTGCGGGACCTGTGCGCCATCTGGGATGAGCATGGCTCCAGCGTGCTGAACGTGCACGGCTCCACCGGCGACATGGTCTTCCTGGGCACCACCACCGATGAGTTGGAGCCCACCTTTGCCGCGTTGACCGCTAAAGGTTGGGACTTGGGCGGCTCCGGCTCCGCTATGCGGACCCCGTCCTGCTGCGTGGGCAAGGCCCGGTGCGAATACGCCTGTTATGACACCATGGACCTGTGCTACCAGTCCACGCAGAACTTCCAGTTCGAGATGCATCGCCCGTCTTTCCCTTACAAGTTCAAGATCAAATGCTCCGGCTGCCCCAACGATTGCGTGGCCGCAGTAGCCCGGGCCGACATGAGCGTCATCGGCGTTTGGAAAGACGACATCCGCATCGACCAGGCGGCGGTAAAAGCCTATGCCGGCGGCGAACTGAAGCCTCGGGCCGGCGGCACGCCTTATGCCAAGCTGGATATCAAGGCTGATGTCACCGATCTCTGCCCCACTGCCTGCATGAGCTATGACGGCAGCAAGCTGACCATCGACAACAAGAACTGCAACCACTGCATGCACTGCATCGATCTGATGCCTCAGGCCCTGCGGCCCGGCACCGAGACCGGCGCCACCCTGCTCCTGGGTTCCCACGCCCCCATCCTGGAAGGCGCCCAGATGAGTTGGGTTATCGTGCCCTTCATGGCGATGGAAGCCCCTTATGATGAGTTCATGGAGCTGGTCGGCAATATCCATGAGTGGTGGTCTGAAAACGGCAAGAACCGGGAGCGCGTGGGTGAATTGATGCTGCGCCTGGGCATGCGGAATTTCTTCAAGTCGGTGGGCCTGGAGGCGCCTCCGCAAACGGTCAGAACTCCTCGGGCCAACCCCTTCTTCTTCTGGCATGGGGAAGATTTCGAGGCCGAGGCCGCGGGCCGCAAATATATCAAGCTGTAAGATCATCACCCATACAAGTCGCTTACCTGACTTAGTGGCGATCATATAAGGAGGAATAAGGAAAATGGCAGACCGTATTACGGATATTGGACCTCCAAGGTTTGATAAATTCTTGCCGCCGGTGATCAAAGACAACTACGGCAAGTGGAAATACCACGAGATCCTGGAACCGGGTGTCCTGGTGCACGTCTCTGAAAGCGGCGCCAAGGTCTTCTCGGTCCGGGGCGGGTCTCCCCGTCTCGTCACCACCGACTTCGTCAAAGAACTGTGCGACGTCGCCGACAAGTTTTGCGAAGGCTACCTGCGCTTCACCAGCCGGAACAACGTCGAATTCCTGCTCACCGACCAGAGCAAGATTGCCGGCGTCAAAGATGCCTGCAAAAAGCTCGGTGTGCCCATCGGCGCCACCGGCCACTCCGTGAGCAACATCGTCCATACCCAGGGTTGGGTGCATTGCCATACCCCGGCCATCGACGCCTCCGGTATCGTGAAGGCCGTGATGGACGATCTGTTCGAGTATTTCGGCAGCCACAAGCTGCCGGCCCAGGTGCGCATCGCCCTGGCTTGCTGCCTGAATATGTGCGGCGCGGTGCATTGCTCCGACATCGCCATTTTGGGCATCCACCGCACGGCGCCCAAAGTCAACCACGAGAAACTGCGCCATCTGTGCGAAATTCCCACCACCATCGGCGCCTGCCCCACCGGCGCTATCCGGCCTCATCCGGATAAGTCCATCAAAAGCGTGGTGGTCAATGAAGAGCGCTGCATGTATTGCGGTAACTGCTACACCATGTGCCCGGCCATGCCGGTGTTCGACTCCGAGAAAGGTGGCGTGGCCCTGCTGGTAGGTGGTAAAGTATCCAACGCCAAGACCGCACCCATGTTCTCGAAACTAGCGGTGCCGTATCTGCCCAACAATCCGCCCCGCTGGCCGGAAGTGGTTCAGGCCATCCGCAAGATCCTCATCAAGTACGCCGAAGGCGCCAACAAGTGGGAGCGCGTGGGTGAGTGGGTCGAGCGTATCGGGTGGGAAAAGTTCTTTGAAGTATGCGAGATTCCGTTTACCTTCCAGCACATTGACGACTACCGTTGGGCTTATGACACCTACCGGACGTCGATGCATTTCAAATTCTAAGCAGGTGGGATAAATGGCACTAAGCAAAGAAGAGTTAGTAGAATTCATTTACGACATGGTGTTCAAGGCCCAAGGCAAAAAGCAGCTCAAGGCCATGGACCTGCAAAAGGCCGTCCTCAAAGCGCACCCTGACCAGGACAAGACCATGGTCAAGTTCGCCATCAAGGAGCTTATCGACGGCGGCCGTTGCGTCTATACTTACTTCGGCGGGAGCTTCATCGAAATTCCCCACGAAGAAGGGGCCGCAAAGCACTGATGCAACAGCCCTGTCCCCGGCTGCTGCTGGCAGCTCTCAGGGGCGGGGCCGGCAAGACCACCTTGACGTTGGGGCTTCTGGCCGCCTGGCGGGACCAGGGGCGTCGAGTAGTGCCCTTTAAAAAGGGACCCGACTATATCGACCCGGCCTGGCACTACCTGGCAGCGGGATGCCCCAGCCATAATCTGGACCCCTTCCTCATGGAGGGGGACCAGATTCTGGCTTCGGTGGCCCGCCATGCCGCCCAGGCTGACGCCCTCCTGATCGAAGGCAACCGAGGCCTCTACGACGGCCTCGACGCCCAAGGCACCTATAGCACCGCAGAGCTGGCCAAATTCCTGGCCACCCCGGTGGTGTTGGTGGTGGACTGCACCATGCGGACCCGCACTACCGCGGCCATGGTGTTGGGCTGTCAGCACTTCGACCCCCAGGTGCCCATCCGGGGGGTAATCCTGAACCAAATCGCCCGTCCTCGCCACGAAGCCGTCATCCGCCAGGCCATCGAGAGCTCTTGCGGCATCCCGGTGCTGGGCGCGATCCCGCGCCTCAAGTGCGAAGTCTTTCCCGAACGCCACATGGGCCTGGTGCCTCCTCAGGAACACGCCACTGCCATCCGCGCCGTGACCACCGCCCGGGACCTGGCCCAGCGGTATCTGGACCTGGAGGGCATCTGGCGGGTAGCCGCCCAGGCGCCACCCTTGCCCGCGGTGG
>JBAZKX010000313.1:0-3826 GCA_041650575.1 Desulfobaccales bacterium | reverse complement strand
GGCTGGCCCACTGGAAACAGGTAACAGAGGAGCCCCTGAATGATACCCAAAGACGTGAAGGCGATGTTTTCGGAATTTGACGCTTATTGCGAGGCGCTGGATAGAAACGGCTGTATCAGCTACCCGGTCACCATTACCTGGACCGAGATGGGGGGGCATTATGGCCAGCCCGTGGTGGTGATTCTGGGCGAGACCCGGGAAGCCGGTAACCTGCCTCCCGGAGAATTGCAGGTGCCGGCGGAAATTTTGCACGAAGTGAGGCAAGTCGGATATGGCGCTCAACCTCTCAGTGTGGGGGAAATCAAGGAATATTGGCGAGAAGCCAGGTGGTTGATTGTCAAAAACCATTGGCACCCCGAGGCCCGGCTGGTGCAATATTAAGTCGAACCTCCCAACTTATCGAACTCAGACGGACTAGTTTCCCAAAGTCGGCCCCCACAGAGGGCCGCCGCCGCAGATGTCCCCTGCTTTTACCCCACCCGATTCCATCCGGAATGAGGGCCTGGTTGCGCCGGCTTGCGAGCCGGCCAAGGCCTCTTGACCGCACCTGTCAGGGAATCAGCTTAGGCACCATCATGCCCCCAGCCGGCCGGAGCGCCAGGCGTAGAGGAAGTACACCGCCAGGCCGAGCAGCAGCCACAGGGCCAGGCGCAGCCAGGAGCCTCCCGGCATGGAGAGCATCAGGGCCAGGCAGACTAGGGCGCCGGCTGTGGCCACCGCTTTGCCGTAAGGGCAGCGGAAGGGGCGGGGCAGGGCAGGGTGGGTGAAGCGCAGCGCCAGCATCCCCAGGCAGACCAGGAAGAAGGCGAACAGAGTGCCGATATTGCAGAGGAAGGCCAGCTTGTCGATGGGGGTGAACGCCGCCACCAGGGCCACGGCCGCGCCGCAGATGAGAGTCATCCGGTGGGGCGTCCGGTGGCGGGGATGGAGCGCCGCCACTCCCGCGGGCAGGAGGCCGTCCCTTGCCATGGCGAAGAGCACCCGGGGTTGGGCCAGGAGCAGCATATAAAGCACGCTGGTAATGCCGATAATAGCCCCGAGGCCTACGAGGTCCGCGGCCCAGGAGAGGCCCACCTGCCGAAAGACCGTCGAGAAAGGCGCGTCCGGGTTGACCTGGCTGTAAGGCGCCATGCCCACCAGGACCAGGGCCGCGGCCAGGTAAATCAGGCTGCACAGGGTGAGGGAGCCGATGATGCCGAAGGGCACGTCGCGGTCGGGGTTACGAGACTCCTCCGCGGTGATGGCCACCACGTCGAAGCCCAGGAAGGCGAAGAACACCAGGGAAGCGGCCTGGATGATGCTGCCGGGGCCATAAGGGAGCAGGGGCGTCCAGTTAACCGGCCTGATATAAAAAGCCCCCAGTGCGATGATGAACGCGATGACCGCCAGCTTGACGAAGACCAGGCCCCGGGCGATGAGGGCGTTGAAGCGGGTGCGCAGGACCAGGAGCGTCGCAAAACCCAGGACCACCAGGGCGGCGGGGAGGTTGATGACCCTTCCTGCCGCGGTGAAGGGCGGGCCGCTGGCCCAGAGGGGCAGGGCGAGACCGTAGGCCCGGAGCAGGTCCTGAAGGTAGAAAGACCAGCCCGCGGCCACGGTGGCCGCGCCCATGCCGTATTCCAGGATCAGGTCCCAGCCGATGATCCAGGCGGCCAACTCCCCAAAAATCCCGTAGGCGTAGGAATAGGCGCTGCCGGCCTGGGGCATCATGGAGGCCAGTTCGGCGTAGCATAGGGCGGCCAGGGTGCAGGCCCCGCCGGCCAGCAGGAAGGAGAGGATGAGGCCCGGGCCGGCGATCTTCACCCCCACCCCGGAGATCACAAAGATGCCGGCGCCGATGATCTGAGCCACCCCGATGACCACCAGGTCCAGGCGGGTGAGGCTGCGGCTCAGGGTGGGGGAGCCAATCCCGGCGGCCGGACCGCCATGCACCGGCTTTTTGGCCAGCAGGCGCCGGCGCAGAGCGCGCCACGTCAGGCCGTCTGGAGGACCAGGCCTCAGAATTCTACGGCCTCGGCAACGATCTGGAGTTGGGCCCCCGCCCCCCGGGCCGGCGGCAGGTTAACCACTCCCGTCACGGTGACGGGCCGGTCCAGGGTGGTGGAGGTGAGGGTCTGGACCAGCTTGGGGTCCGGCAGTTGGCCGAACATGACTTCCACCATGCCCTGGGGCCCCTTGAGGAGGAAAGACTTATGGTGCACCATGACCGGTCCCGGCATGCCCTTGATGGTCACCCGGGAGCCCAGATAGCGCTCCTTGCCCGCCAGGAGTTGGCCCACGGTCAAGGCTTCCGGGGCTTGGGGCTGAGGCAGGCCCGGCATGGTCATGGGCAGGGGCTCCGCCAGGGGCGCCGGTTTCTTCATCAGCTCCAAAAGGGCCTGTTGCCCCCCTTGTATCTGGTTGAGCTTGTCCTGCATGGCCGTCACCTGGGCCTTGAGGCCCTGGATCTCCTTCCGGAGTTCCTCCTCCGATTGGCTCGAAGGGGTGCAAGCCGACAGCAGCAACAGGGCCAGGAGCAGGGCGGCGACGCGGTAGCCGGGAACCG
Organism: Desulfobaccales bacterium; assembly: GCA_041650575.1. GTDB lineage: Bacteria > Desulfobacterota > Desulfobaccia > Desulfobaccales > 0-14-0-80-60-11 > 0-14-0-80-60-11. The sequence goes on along the minus strand of JBAZKX010000313.1, from coordinate 1,281 downwards.
GCCCCGGCGGGTGCAGCAAGTCGCGAGGCGTATCCATAAAGGTAACCTCTGAGATGAGTGAACCCCGGCAGGCCCGGGGCGGGGCTTAGTGGCTCCGGGGCCCGGGGCAGCCTTGGTCCAGTGTAAGGGATAAAACCGCCGGGGGCAATGGCTAAAAAATACCGTTTTCGGTTTCAAGTTTTCGGTTAAAAGATCTCCTTCCCGAATCTTACCTTGATATGGTCCTCATCAAAAACCCAGAACCCAGAACCCGGAACCTGAAACCCGCCTCTAATCCCCCCACACCAGGTCCTGGCGGATCCAGCCGACCACCTCGTTTTCGACGTAGTAGCCGATTTTCACCCACTTGCCTTTTTCGCCGAAGACTCTGAAAATATCGCCTTTGCAAGCCTGCCTGATGACAGGTTTTTTCGGGTCGGGCCCCCGTCTGATGGGTGCCTTTTCAACCAAGACCACCGCGGTGCGGGTCTTGGAAACCCCGGATCTTTTTATCCAGCCGGTATGATGCTTCCAATCGGTGAAATAGACCCAGTCCTTTTTTTGCTTATTTATTTGAATCGGATAGCCCAGGTAGGCCTGGAAGAGGACCTCAGAGCTTAAGTCGGGTTGAGCATGAACTTTTACCCGGTCTTTGCCGATGCTGCCCATGGTGGCGGCCGAACCGGGGCCAACCAGCAACAAGACCCATGCCATTATGAACCACCAGGTTTTGCGCATGACCCATCCTCCCCGATCCTGGTTTACATATTAGTCGTTCCCCGGCGGTTGCGCAAGGCGGGTCGCAATTTTGCAGGTGAGGCTGAAGAATTACCTGCCCTGAAAAATCTATAAACCGCGGATAAGGAATTTACCTCAGGCCCAAGGCCGGGTACAATGGGGCGAACATTGCGAAAAGGAGAAAGGTGCATGGCCCGCGTTCTAATCACCGGTGGGGCAGGGTTCATCGGTTCCCACCTGGTGGAGTACCTGCTCGGCCAGGATCACGAGATTCTCTGCCTGGATAATTACTTTACCGGCTCCAAGGCCAACCTCCTGCACCTGCGGGACCACCCCCGCCTGGAGATGATCCGCCATGACGTGGTCAACCCCGTCATGCTGGAGGTGGACCAGATTTACCACCTGGCCTGTCCGGCCTCGCCGGTGCACTATCAATACAACCCGGTGAAGACCATCAAGACCAACGTCCTGGGCACCCTGAACATGCTGGGGCTGGCGAAAAGGGTCAAGGCCCGGATCCTGTTGGCCTCCACCTCCGAGGTCTATGGCGATCCCCAGGTGCAC
>JBAZKX010000312.1:0-3836 GCA_041650575.1 Desulfobaccales bacterium | reverse complement strand
AACCTCAAAGCCGTTGAAATTATCAATCAAATCCTGGCGGTTCGGCGACAACTCCCCGATCACCGGCCCCTCACCAACCTGGTCTTCATGGGCATGGGAGAGCCGTTGGCCAATTTTGCCGCGCTGGTGCGAGCCCTGACGATGATCACCGCGTCCTGGGGGCTGAAATTTTCACCCCGGCGGATCACCGTGTCCACCGCGGGCCTGGCCCCCTTCATCCCCCGGCTGGGACTGGAGGCCCGGGCCAACCTCACCGTGTCCCTCAACGCCGCGGACGATGAGACCCGGAGCCTGATTATGCCCATCAACCGGCGTTATCCGCTGGCCGAACTCCTGGCCGCCTGCCGGGCCTTCCCCTTGCCGCGCCACCGGCGCATCACCTTTGCCTACGTGCTCCTGGACGGCATCAATGATTCCCCGGACCAGGCCCGGCGACTGGCCCGGCTGCTCCGGGGCTTCCGCGCCAAAATCAACCTGATCCCATTCAACCGGCACCCGCGCCTGCCCTATGGGCCGCCGCCGGAGGCCCGCACCTTGGAGTTTCAGGAAATCTTACGCGAGGCCAATTATACGGCGATGATCAGGGAAAGCCGGGGCCAGGAGATCGGCGCGGCCTGCGGCCAACTGGCAGGGGAGAAATCGGAGAGACTTGCCGATTGAGGGGGTAATACCAATTCGCCATCAAATGGTGGCACAGGCGTCTCGCCTGTACGGGCGCAGGCTGAAGCCTGCGGCTGCAAAAAATATCACCCCGCCGTCGAGGTTGCCCTCACGCCATCGCGTTTGCGGCTGAAAGCTGACTGCTGAAAGCTGTTTCAGTGGGTTCGGCTGTAAGAATCGTCCTGCTTAGGAATGCCCTCCGCCTCCGGGCGATCCACCGCCTGGCGGTAATCCCGCTTGCCCATGCCCATCAGGCGGTTCTTCTGGAATACCAGGGGGGTGTAGCCGTTCCGCACGGTGTTGGACTCCGGAAAGTCCATACTGTGGGTCAGGTAGAAATAGATGGTGTAATGCCCGCCGCGATAATCCCCCTCCTCCTTAATCCCCGGAGGACCCATGATGCCGATGACTTCCGACTTGGACATCCCGAGCTTCACGTCATTTAAGTGGACATAGTTGCTCCACATGCTCTTTTCGAAGCGCTGATACATTATCTGATCGCAGCCCGCGCTCAACATTCCCAGAGCGATTATCAGATAGAGCCAAGTCATAAGTTTCCCCCTATGCAGCTAACCCCACTATAACCACCGCCGTTGCGCCCGTCAAGCCAAGCCCATCGCCCGGGGGCCAACGGCAGGTTTTCCCCCTTGCATCAATTATCGAGAAATCCCGGTCGATTGGTATTCTCTTCCGGGGTTGCCATCTTCAGGTCGTGATGGTGCGTTTAGGATGATAGATAAGCAAGTTTTGCAATAGCTTATAGTAGTCGGCAAAGGTAATAATTCCATCCTAAACTATAAATAATTAAATACTTTATTATTGAATACTTTATTAGATAGCTTTCGAGCCTTATGGCAATATTGATGATAAAAAATCATCGTGCACCTTCCTGCAGGAAAGCGACAATCTAATGAGCCGGCCGCCCGGCTTGATAAAAACGGTCTGAGGGAGATAATTAACCGGCAGCAACATTGACATGTACCGGAACAAGGCTTACTAATGAATTAACTTTTGCGTGAAGCTCTCAAGCATCAAGGCCTTGCGCCGACGCGGTCATGGAGGATATTCATGAGCTTACCCCAGAGGATCCTGGGACGGACGGGCCACTCCGCCACTATTTTGGGGCTGGGGGGCGAAGGAGTGTTGCGCACCTTCGGCTATGATCACCAGGCTGAGGCCGTTATTCGGGCCGCCCTGGAGGCGGGGATCAATTATTTCGAAAGCGCTCGGGCTTACTCCGGCAGCGAAGCTTACCTGGGCCGCAGCCTGAAAGGCCATCGCGATAAGGTTTTCCTGACCAGCAAGACCCATGGCCGCACCTTTAACGAGGCCATGGCCCACCTGACCATCACCCTGAAAAATCTTAATACGGATTACCTGGATCTGTGGCAGATTCACGATCTGAGGACCATGGACGAAGTCGGGGCGCTGGGGGGGCCCAGCGGCGCCCTGGAGGCGCTGCATTATGCCCGGGAACGGGGCTGGGTGCGCTTTATCGGCGTCACCGGCCACCAGGACCCGGCAGTCCTGCGCCGGGCCATCGAGACCTACGATTTTGATACCGTGCTGATCCCGGTGAACCCGGCTGAACCGCATTTCGCCAGTTTTGTCCCGGTGGCCCAAGAGGCCATGGCCAAGGGAATGGGCGTCATCGCCATGAAGGTGTTGTGCCGGGGGCAACTGCCCCAGTTGGCCGAAGAACCCGAAAAAGTGGTCCGGGAACTGGTAGCCTATGCCCTGAGCCAGCCCGTCAGCCTGGCGGTGGTAGGGGCCGACTCCGCCCAGCAGGTGCAGGAGCTGGCCGCGGCGGCCCGGGATTTCGTGCCCATGACCCCGGAAGAACAGCGCCGCCTGGAAACGTCCGTGGCCCCCCTGGCCCGGCAGTTGATGTATTATAAGCCGTAACCATGATCTGAGCCGATTCATGGCATCTTTGCCGCCGACGGGCCTGATCCGCAGACCCCGGGAATGGCATAATTTACCCCATTCCCGATTCCTTACTCTCCTTCCATATTTTCAATCCCAGGCAATCCTAGCAAAAAAAGGAACCCATGAGCAGATTATTTGAGAGCACTTCCATCAACGGCATGCAGTTGGCGAATCGCTTCGTGAGATCGGCAACCTGGGAAGGTATGGCCGCCGAGGATGGCGCGGTGACCCCAAAACTGCTGGAGACGATGACCGCCCTGGCCCAAGGCGGCGTGGGGCTGATTATCAGCAGTCACTCCTATGTCAGCCCGGAGGGCCAGGCCACCCCCTGGCAGATCGGTATTTATAAGGATGAACTCATCCCCGGGCTGCGCCAAATATGCAGTGCCATCCATGCTTGGGGCGGCAAGATCGTCATGCAACTGGCCCATGCCGGCAACTTCGCGGCCGAGAAATTGACCGGACAACCTGCCCTGGTGGTTTCGGATTTTGAAGGACTGGCCTCGTCACAGCGTCATGAAATCGAGGCCCAGGATGTGAAAAAAATCATCACGGCCTTCGCCGCGGCAGCGGTGCGGGCCAAGGCAGCCGGATGTGACGGAGTGCAGGTGCACTCCGCCCATGGCTACCTCCTCAGCCAGTTTCTTTCCCCCCTGTTCAACCGGCGCCGGGATGACTATGGGGGAGATATCCGCCAGCGCGCCAGGATTCATCTGGAAGTCTACCGCGCCATCCGGGAAGCTGTTGGCCGGGATTATCCCATCCTGATCAAAATGAACTGCCGGGATTTTCAAGAAAACGGCCTGAGCCTGGAAGAGTCTCTCCAGGCCGCAGAGATGCTGGCCCAGGCGGGCTTCGATGCCATCGAACTGAGCGGCGGCCTGCTGACGGGGGGCAAACTTTCTCCCAGCCGCCCTGGCATCGATTCTCCGGAGAAAGAAGCCTACTTCCGGGAAGAAATCCGCACCTTTAAGAAGTCAATCCCTATCCCCCTGATCCTGGTGGGCGGCATCCGCTCCTTCGAAATCGCTGAGCAACTGGTCGCAGACGGCACGGCCGACTATATCTCCATGAGCCGTCCCTTTATCCGGGAACCGGATTTGATCAATCGCTGGAAAGCAGGGGACCGCCGCAAATCGGAGTGCACCTCGGATAATCTCTGCTTCCGGCCGGGGTTTAAGGGCGAAGGGATTTACTGCGTGCCCAAAAGGCGGGAGCAGGCCAAATCGACGGGGCAGCCTGCTCAC
>JBAZKX010000311.1:0-3839 GCA_041650575.1 Desulfobaccales bacterium | reverse complement strand
TGAGCGAGTTGCGGAAGCAGGGGATCTGGATCGCCGGCGGCCAGGCCCAGGCCAAAGGCAAGATCATCCGCATCGCCCACATGGGCTTCATCGACACCGTGGATCTCCTGGGCACCATCGGCGGCCTGGAAGCGGTGCTCACCCGCTTGGGCTACAAGGTCGAACCCGGAGTGGGTCTGCGGGCGGCCCAGGATGTTTTGACCAAGGAGGCAGCGGCATGAAAGTCCTGATCAGCGATAACTTGCATCAGGCCGGGATTGACATCCTCAAATCCCATCCCAATATCGACGTGGTGGCCAAGCCCGGCATGAAGCCGGAGGAATTGCTGGCCGAGATCAAGGACGCCGACGCCCTGGTCATCCGCAGCGCCACCAAGGTCACCGCGGACCTAATCGCGGCCTCGCCCCGCTTGAAGGTGGTAGGGCGGGCGGGCACCGGCCTGGACAACGTGGACATTCCCGCGGCCAGCAAACGCGGCATCGTGGTGATGAACACCCCCGGGGGCAATACCATCACCACCGCCGAGCACGCGGTGTCGCTGATGATGGCCATGGCCCGCAACATTCCCCAGGCCGGCCAGTCCATGCGGGAAGGCAAGTGGGAGAAGAAAAAATTCCAGGGGACCGAGCTGTTCAACAAGACTCTGGGGATCATCGGCATGGGGCGCATCGGCACCGTGGTGGCCGAACGCGGCCTGGGCCTGCGGATGCGGGTCCTGTGCTACGACCCCTTCATTACCAAGGAATTGGCGGCCAAGATCGGGGCCGAACTAGTCTCCCTGGATGAACTCCTGGCCCGGTCCGACTTCATTACCATCCACACCCCGAAAACCAAGGACACCGCCAAGCTTCTGAGTAAAGAAGCCTTCATGAAGATGAAGCCCGGCGTGCGCATCATCAACTGCGCCCGGGGCGGTCTCATCGACGAGGCGGCCTTGCTGGAGGCCTTAAAATCCGGCAAAGTGGCCGGCGCCGCCCTGGACGTGTATGAGACCGAACCGCCGCCGCCGGACTGGCCCCTCAGGGAGATGCCCAACGTCGTGTGCACTCCCCACCTGGGCGCCTCCACCGAAGAGGCCCAGGCCAATGTGGCGGTGGCCGTGTGCGAACAGATCCTCGAGCTGCTCCTCTACGGCACCATCAAGAACGCGGTCAACGCCCCTTCCGTAAGCCAGGAAGCCATGGCCCAACTGAAGCCGTATCTGACCCTGGCCGAGGCCCTGGGTGCGTTTCAGGCCCAAATCAGCGAAGGCGCGGTCACTTCCGTGGCCATCACCTATATCGGCGAAGTCGCCCAACTGGACACCAAGCCCCTGACCCATTCCATCCTGAAAGGGCTGCTCTTCCCGGTGGTGGGCGATGAAGTGAATTATGTCAACGCTCCCGCCATGGCGACTTCCCGGGGCATTCATCTCAGCGAAGAAAAGGTGGGTTCCGCCGAGGATTTCTCCACCATGATCCGCCTGACCGTCAGGGCCGGCAATGAGGAAAACGTGCTGGCCGGGACCATCTTCGGCAAATACGAGCCGCGCCTGGTGCGGATCAACAAGTTCCGTCTGGAAGCCACCCCCGAGGGGCACATGTTGTTCATCTACAACACCGACCGCCCCGGGGTGATCGGCGCCATCGGCAGCACCATCGGCAAACACAGCATCAACATCGCTCGGATGACCGTGGGCCAGGAGAAGGAACGGGGGCAGAATGTCATCCTGCTCACCACCGACACCCCGGTGACCCCTGAATGTCTCAAAGATGTCAAGGCCCTGGAACATGTGGCCATGGCCTATCAGTTGGAGCTTTAAAAGCAAGCTTGAGAAAATCCCGCGCCGGAGGCACGTATGAGCGAACCCGAAGATAAAGGTTATACGGTCAACGACCGGCGTTTTCTGCACCTGAGCGAGGAAGAGAAGGCCAAACTTCGGAAGGAGCAGGCGGCCAGGGAAACGGCCAAGGACACCGCGGCGGAGGCCTTTCAGGAGGCCTCCCAGAAGGCCGCCACCGAGGCCGCCCAGACGGCCCATGAGGCGCCTCTGCCTGAGATATCCTTCTCTTCCTTCATCTTCTCCTTGAGCTCTTCGGCCTTCGTCAGCCTGGGAGCGATTCCGGACCCCAACACCGGCAAGATGGAAAAGAATCTTGCCATGGTCAAGCAGACCATCGACCTGCTGGCCATACTGCGGGACAAGACCCGGAACAACCTCACCCCAGAGGAAGAAAACCTCTTTGATCACCTGCTCTATGATCTGCGAATGTCGTACGTCAAGGAGATAGGCTGATACGGGCGCCGGGGACGCGATCAGGATGCTCTGTCCGGCCAAGGTCAATCTCTATCTGCGCATAGTGGGCGGGCGTCCCGACGGTTACCACGACCTGGTGACGGTGATGCAGCCCCTGACCCTGGCGGATGAATTGAGCGTCACCCCGGCCGGAGAGAACATCAGCCTGACCTGCGACGCGGTGGAATTGCCCCGGGGGGAGGATAACCTGGTCTGGCGGGCCGCGGCGCGATTCCGGGAAGAGACCGGGCTGAAGCTGGGGGTGCGCCTGAATCTCCGGAAGAAAATCCCGGTGGCTGCGGGCCTGGGGGGCGGCAGCAGCGATGCCGCCGGGACCTTGCTGGCCTTAAACGACTTGGCCGGCAGGCCCCTGACGGACGCAGCCCTGCACCGCCTGGCCGCGTCCCTGGGGGCTGACGTGCCCTTCTTCCTGCGCCGGGAGCCGGCGGTGGGACGCGGCATCGGCACCCTCCTCAGTCCTGTGACCTTAAAGCCTTATTGGTATCTGTTGGTTAATCCCGGGGTGGCCTTGTCCACCCGCTGGGTCTATGAAAACCTCGATGTGGCCGCCCTGCCGGGCCCGCCGGCCTTGGAGGCCTGGGACTCCGAGCACCCGGAGACCTGGGTGCGCAACGATTTGGGCGCGGTGGCCTTGCGGCGCTTGCCCGAGTTGGCGGGGATTCTGGCGGATCTGAAAGAATCCGGGGCTTGGGCCCAGGGCATTTCCGGAAGCGGTCCCACCCTGTTCGGACTGTTCCCTACCTCGGAGGCGGCGCGCCAGGCGGGCCTGCGGCTGCGCCGGACTTTTGCGGGATGGCTGGCCGTAGCCCGGGGCCTCACCGGCCCGGAACCCGAACTCACCTGGGAGAACCACGTATGGACGATCTGATCATTTTCAGTGGCAGCGCCAATCGGCCCCTGGCCGAAAAGATCTGCCGGTATCTCCAGATTCCGCTGGGAGATGCAGTGGTGGGGACTTTTTCCGACGGGGAGATTTCGGTGGAATTCCGGGAGAATGTCCGGGGCAAGGATGTGTACATCATTCAGCCCACCTCCATGCCCTGCAACGAACACCTGTTGGAACTGCTCATCATGATCGATGCCCTGAAGCGGGCCTCGGCCCGGTGCATCACCGCGGTGGTGACCTACTACGCTTATGCCCGCCAGGACCGGAAGACCGCGCCCCGGACCCCCATTTCCGCCAAGCTGGTGGCCGATCTGATCACCACCGCGGGGGCCAACCGGATGCTCACCATGGACCTGCACACCGGGCAGATTCAAGGCTTTTTCAATATTCCCGTGGATCATCTATACGCGGCTCCGGTGACCCTGGACTACATCCGGGAAAATTTTACCGGCGACGTGGTGGTGGTTTCTCCCGATGCCGGCGGGGTGGAGCGCGCCCGGGCCTTCGCCAAGCGCCTGAACACCTCCCTGGCCATCATTGATAAACGGCGGGACGCCACGGCCATCAAGGCCATGACCCTGATCGGCAACGTTTGGGGCAAGGAAGCCATCATCCTGGATGACATGGTCACCACCGGCGCCACCCTGACCATGGCCG
>JBAZKX010000310.1:0-3840 GCA_041650575.1 Desulfobaccales bacterium | reverse complement strand
GACCACATGTCCCGGGCTAACCAGGGGGGAAAATAAGTATCGTTCTCGGCATAGACCCACAAAGTGGGCACCCGGGTGTGGCGTCCCAGGAGGGCGCAGGCCTCGATCAGCCGGGCGGGCGAACAGTTCCCCTCCTCCATGGACCCTCGCCCCCCGCTGAAGTTAATCACTCCCCGCACTCCCGGCAATCCCTGGCTGGCCAGGACCAGCGAAGCGAAACCGCCGGAGGAGTGGCCCGCCAGCACCAGGCGCTGGGGATCGATAAGGGGCAAGCGGGAAACGGCCGCCACCGCGGCCCGCAGGTCTCGGGCCGATTCCAACCCGGCTTCGTAAAAACGGGCCTGGCCGCAGGTACCCTCATCCTCGGCGTAGGGGCCTTCCGAATGGCCGTAGCCGCGCCGCATGGGAATTACTACCGCGAATCCCATGCTGACAAATTCCCAACTCTGGGCATCGTAACGGAGTCGTCCCTGGGCCACTCGCTGCCGGGGGTTCCGGGGAGTGCCGTGGCTCAAGACCACCAGCGGGAAGGGACCGGGGCCGGAGGGCCGATAGAGGGTGGCCTCCAAGGTGAGCTGCTGATCCCCGGAAGCCCCCGGGACCTGCATAGGGATGCGGAGGAGGCTTTCGTTCAAGGGGATTGAGGGTAACGGGGGTATAAACAGAGGCAGCCTGAGGGGGATGAAAATTTCGATGGCCTGCGGAGAAAGATCGGTAATCAGGCACATGGCCAGGAGTAAGGCCACTGACATGAGCACCCGTCTGGCTATCCCGGCACACCCTCTCACCTGCTGAACCCTTAAACCCCGAATTAGCCTCGCACAGGGGCGAACCGAGCCCAGCCGCCGGCCGAGTCAGCCACAGGTCAACCGAGGCTCTGAAGCACATATCGGCCTCCTTCGAACTTTTCTTAAGGGAACTTAGGGATTTCAGGCGCAAAATCACCTCCGGGCCTGGCCTGAACCTCGGGTGAGGCGGCGCGGCGCATACCGCGCCCTATGGCCAATTCCAGGGTGGAGGCGCTCACCACGGCTATCTTCTTAATATCATGAGAACTGATCATGAGGATGGGCCCCTCAGCCTGAAAGGGACTCTTGCCTTTTTGGATAACCGGCGATCTAAGCCCTCAGCCTGATTAACTTCTTCAAGGTTTGGGCATCGTCCCCGGAAATCCGAGATCGTTGAGGAAACGGGTGACCACCGGGGTCCAGCGGTCCAATCCCCGCACGTCCGTAAAGAGAAAATGTCCTTCTTCGGCGAAGGGCGGCAGCATGACGAACTCGACCCGGCCACCGGCTTGTTTAAAGGCGTCACCCATGTCCCGGGCCAACCAGGGGGGAAAATAGGTGTCATTCCGGGCATAAACCCACAGGGTGGGCACCCGGCAGGTGCGTCCGAATCTGGCGCAGGCCTCGATGAGATGGCCCGGTGAACAGTTCTTCTCTTGCATTGAGCCCCGGCCGCCCCCGAAGCTAATCACGCCCTTGAGCCCGGGGAACCCCTGGCTGGCCATCGCCAGGGAGGCGAATCCCCCGGAGGAGTGGCCCGCCAGCACGATCCGGCGGGAATCAATGAAGGGCTGCGCCGCCATATAGTGCAGGGTGGCGCGCAAATCCTTAGCCGAGGCCATGCCGGCCTCGTAGAAGAGGGCCTGGTCGCAGAAGCCTTCTTCTTCGGCATAACTCCCTGCCGATTTGCCATAGCCGCGCCGCATGGGAATCACCACCGCGAATCCCATGCTGACGAATTCCCAGCTCTGGGCGTTATAACGGAGGCGCTCCCCTTGTCGCAGACGGGCGCTGCGTGGGGTGCCGTGGCTCAAGACCAGCAGGGGAAAGGGGCCCGGGCCGGATGGCCGGTACAGGGTCGCCTCAAGGGTGAGATGCTGCACCCCGGAGGGGCTGGAGACGGTCATGGGAATGCGCAGGACGCTTTCGTTCAGAGGCACCGAGGGCATCCGGGGAATAATCAGCGGGATCTTTACGGGGGGAAACGGTTCCTCCGGCTGGGAAGCAACCAGCGCGGCACCAGAGGCCAGAGCCAGGACCAGGGCCGCGCCAACCATCGCCGGCCGGGATATTATTGCCCACCGCCTTACCTGTCTTCTCCTAATACCCATCTCCACCCCGAAGAAAGGGAGTTCCCGTCATCCCTCCGGACCTTTAATAAGATATCGGCACCGGTGCAGGCATTATCAAGGGAAGAGGTGGATTTTCTGCGGATGGGGTGCGGATGGGTGCCCCGGCCGTCAACGGCTGAGCCGGTTCCGGACATGCCGCACCAATTCCTGAAACTCCGGTATGTGCATCTGAGACACGATGGCGGTGTACAGAACCAGGCCCAGGATAATCACCCCGCTCAGACTCAGGACTTGACCCACCAGGCCATGACCCAGCCAGGCCAAGACGCGGGGGTGGAGCCAGGCGACCGCCAGGCCCATGATCACGCCGGCTCCGGCCACCTTGGCCAGATCGAGGGCCAGGACGCGCGCCCCGTACCCGGACAGTTTGCGGTAGAGCACTGCGGCGAGGAAGAAAAAGTTGAGGATCACGCTCACGGCCGTGGAGAGGGCGATGGCCCGGTGCTGCAAAGGCGCCACGGTGAGGTTGATCAAGAGCAGGTTGGCGGCCACCGTGAGAAAAGAGCCCAGCACCGGAATCCGGGTGTCATCCAGGGCATAATAAACCGGCACCATAATCTTGACCCCGGCGAAGGCCACCAGCCCCAGGGAGTAAAGCGCCAGGGCCGCGGCCGTTTGCCGGGTATCCACCGCGGTAAACATGCCGTGCTGGTAGATGAGGGCAATAATGGGCTGGGCCAGGAAGATCAAGCCGCAGGCCGCGGGCAGGGTGACCAGGAGGGCCAGGGATAAGGACGATTGCAGGGCTTCCCGGAGCGCGGCCAGATCCTTATTGGCCGCGTGGCGGGAGACTATCGGCAGGGTGGCCACCATCAGGGCCACCCCGAAGAGGCCCATGGGCAGGTGAAACAGCCGATAGGCGTAGTTGAGCCAGGAGACGCTGCCCTGGGGGCAACTGGAGGCATAGAAGGTGTTGATGAAGATATTGATCTGGGTGGCGGACAGGCCCACCACCGCGGGAAGCATCAACTTGACGATGCGCAACAGCCCCGGTTCCTTGAGATCCAGGACCCACCGGAGTCTGAACCCCACCCTCCATAAGAGCGGCAACTGCACCGCCAGTTGCAAAAAACCGCCGACCAGGGAGCCCCAGGCCATGCCGACGATGGGCTCTATCCCGAACCGGGGGGCCGCCAGGCTTAGCCCGGTGCCCACGACCACGGCGCCCAGGTTGAAGAAGCTGGAGGCCAGGGAGGGGATGAAAAATTTCCCCTTGGTGTTGAGGATCCCCATGGCCAGGGCCGCCAGGGACACCAGAACCAGGAAGGGAAACATGATCCTGGTCATCAGGGTGGTGAGAGGCAGCTTCCCCGGGACCGAGCCGAAGTCCGGGGCCATGAGCCCCACCAGGGCCGGGGAGAAGATCATGCCCCCCAGGACTACCAGACTCAGGAGCAGAGTGCAGCAGAAGATGACGTTGTTGGCCAGCCGCCAGGTCTTCTCCGGCCCCAGGCGTTGGTCGTAATCGGTGAAGACCGTGATGAAGGCGGAGCTCAAGGCCCCTTCCGCAAAGAGGTCGCGCAGCAGGTTGGGGATCCGGGCGGCGACGACGAAGGCGTCAAAGGCATAACCGGCGCCGAAGAGGCCGGCAAAGACCTGTTCCCGCACCAGGCCCAGAATCCGGCTGACGAAGACCGCCAGGCTTACCGTCCCCGCGGCCCGGGCGATCTTGCCCGTTTGGGTGGTTGAGGCTTGGGGCA
>JBAZKX010000309.1:0-3850 GCA_041650575.1 Desulfobaccales bacterium | reverse complement strand
CCAGATAGCTTTTCTCATGAAGGGCCTCCTTGGGGTTCGGGTTAGGAAGAATAGCCAGGCTTCAGGTGGCCTGGGCCTTGCGCCAGCCTGCGGCCTTGAGCCGGGCCACGTGGGCTACCCACTCGGCACGCAGCGACTGGAGATACTGGGCCAGGTCCTGCTTGATGAGGGGCGCGAGTCGCTGATGCAGCCGGGTGTTGATTTCCTGGTCGCCCGGAGCCAGCCCCTGCCAGCTCAGGTAATCTGCATCGAAGATAAAACCGGGAGTGGCCCTGACCTGCATGGACCTGAGGTCAAAATAGGCCTGGGCCCGCTCCACGTCATATTCCAGGACCCAACCGCAGTCCTGAAGCATAGTGTCTTCCCCGATACTATCCGGCCGGCACTCGGGGCAAAAAAGATTGAGCAGAATCTCCCCGGGCAGGAGATTGTCCCGGCAGCTCAGATACGCGGAGTTGCGGCCACAGGAGCAGAAGCGGCGCAGGTTCAGGCACATGGGCTCGACCTCCCCTGATGGTGGCGGAACTATGGTTAAGTGTCGTCATAGATACTATTATTCGGCTATAATGACAACTATCTTAAAGGCGGTAGGGAGGATTTTCCCGGAAAACGCCGTCATTCCCAGCTCCGGCCGAAGTTTGGTCAAGGCTTTTTGCTTCCCCGGAAGCCTTCAGGCCGGGCCTTAGGGGAGGAGGAGGCTAGGCTGATGATCGCCGAGATCCTGGCTCGTTACCCGGGGCGGTTTGCCGCAGAACTGGGGATCGACCTGCGCTCGGGCCCGGACGCCCGGCAGCGCTGGTTCCTGGCGGCCATCCTCTACGGGGCCCGCATCTCCGGGCAACTGGCCGCCCGCACCTACCGGGTCTTTGCGGCCCGGGAGATCTACACCCCGGCGGCCATCCTGGCCCAGGGGTGGGACAATCTGGTGGCCCTCCTGGATGAAGGCGGCTACGCCCGCTATGATTTCAAGACCGCCACCAAGCTCCTGAACGTCATGGGGACCCTGATGGAGCGCTATCAGGGGTCGCTTGAGAGGTTGCACGACCTCTCCGAAAATTACGCTGATCTGGAAGCCCGCTTGCGGGCCCTGGGCGCGGGAATCGGGCCCGCCACGGTCAATATCTTCCTCCGGGAATTGCGAGGCATCTGGACCATGGCCACACCGCCGCTGAGCCCCCTGGCCCAAGAGGCCGGCGAGCGCCTGGGCCTGTGGCCGCCGGGCCTCAGCCCCGAGGCGGCCTTTCAGACCCTGGCCCGGGAATGGCAGGCCCACCCCGCGCCGGGCTTCGACCTGGCCGACCTTGAGGCCGCCCTGGTGCGGCGGGGGATGGAACTGCGGCGGCAGGCCCGGAAAACCAGGTAGATTTCTCCCTGGACCTCTATAGCGTTGCCAAAAGTTCCTTCCCTTTATCCCCTCTCCCCCCAGCGGGAGGGTTAGGGAGGGGGGGATAAGTAAAAACTTTTGGCAACGAGAACCTAGAAAAAATGCTGGCACAGGCGTCTCGCCTGGGCTGGGGCGTGCTTTCGCCTGCGGCTACAGAAAATAGTCTTTGAACTTAACTCGGTAAAAAGGATTCTATTGATGCACGACTGCATTTTTTGCCGCATTGCCGCCGGGAAGTTGCCCGCGGCCCGGGTTCTGGAGACGCCCACGGTTTTGGCTTTTCTGGATATCGCCCCGGTAAATTACGGCCATACCCTGGTCATTCCCAAAGTCCATTATCCCAATCTGCTGGAGCTTCCCGACCAGCTCTGGATGGAAATGGGCCAGGTTTGCCGGCGCGTCGCCCGGTCCGTACAATTGAGCCTCCAGGCCCAAGGCTTCAATATCGGCATGAACAACTTCGCGGCCGCGGGCCAGGAAGTCTTCCACGCCCACGTCCATGTCATTCCCCGATATCTCGCCGACGGCCTGAAATTGTTCCCCCAGGGGAGTTACCAGCCGGGGGAAATGGAAAAAACCGCGGCACAACTGCGCCGGGCGCTGGAGACGATGGGAGTTTGATCGGGCGGGAGGACCGGGGACGTCCTCCCGATTCGCAATCACTTGGTGGCACAGGCGTCTCGCCTGTGCAGGCGCAGGCTAAAGCCTGTGGCTACCAAAAAATCTCTTTGAACGCCAACCCGGAATCAATTCCCCCGCCCCGTGTTCAGAGCCTGGCAGAGAGAACGCCCCGGAGAAAGGCAGTAGCCGGGCTGAGCGGCAACGGCGTGCCGTCGAGCGCGGCCACCGGCATCAGGCCCATCAGGGAGTTGGCCAGCCAGAGGCCGTCGATGGCCTTAAGGTGGGCTACGGTGGTGGTTCGCTCTTCCAGGCGCAGGCCTTGCGCCGCCAGCCCCCGGCGGAGCACCGCCACGGTCACCCCGGGCAGGGCGCTGGCCGACTCCGGCGTGTAAAATCGCTCCTGATGCAGATAGACCAGGCTGGAGGCGGCGCCTTCGGAGACCAGGCCGTCGGCCTCCAGGACAAGGGCCTCCCTGGCCCCCTGGTCCAGGGCGTACTGCCGGGCCGCCAGATAAAAGAGATAATCGAGACTTTTGTGGCGGCCCACAAAAGTGGAGCGGCCTTGGGGAAAGATCGCCACCGGCCAGCCCGCGGCGTATTCCTCGGGCGCGGGCGGCGTATAGGGGTAGGCCCAGATGACCAGGGTGGGAGGGGAGTCCTCCGGCAGGCCCAGGCCGGGGACCTCGCCCCGGGTCAGGAGGATCTTTATCCGGGCCGGGCCGCGGCTCAGGCCGTTGGCCGCCAGCAACCGGTCCAGGCGCGCCTGCCAGGCCAACTCCGCGGGGAACGGCAGGCGAAAAGTCCGGGCCGAGGCCTCCAGGCGTTCCAGGTGCTCTTTCAGAAACTGCACCCGCCCGCCCTCGGCCCGCAGGGTCTCAAACAGACCGTCGCCATACTGAAACCCCCGGTCGTTCACCGACACCCGGGCCTGGGAAATAGGGGTCAAGTCATCGTTGAGCCAGACAAATTCTTCCATGCATCGCCCACTTTCCAACTTTTCTTCCCACAGGCCGGAGGCCTGTGCCACTGATACCATGCCTTAGAATGGTCAACCTTTTCAAGGTCCCTAAGGTTTCCCCGGATGGCAGCAACCTTTCCCCCTTCGCCTTTTTCCCTCTTCCCCTTTTCGCCCCTCCCTTACAAATCCCCCTCAATCAGCCGAAACAGTGTCCGCCCCTTGTGCATAGTCTCCTCGAATTCGTCTTCTTCCCGGGAGTCGTAAACGATGCCGCCCCCCACCGCGAAGTGGCCCCGGCCCTGGGAGATGATGGCGGTGCGGATGGCCACGTTCAGGTCCAGGTTGCGGTGCAGGCCCAGGTAACCGATGGCCCCGCAGTAAACGTGGCGCACGTGCGGCTCCAGTTCATCGATGATCTCCATGGCCCGGATCTTGGGGCAACCGGTGATGGAGCCGCCCGGGAAGGTGGCCTTGAGGATATCCACCGCGCTGCATTCCGGGCGCGCCTTCCCGGTAACGATGGACACCAGGTGGTAGACGTTCTGATAGGCCTCCAGACGCTTGTGCTCGGCCACCTGCACCGTCCGGGGCAGGCAGACCTTTCCCAGGTCGTTGCGCAGCAGGTCCACGATCATGGAGAGTTCGGCGTCGTCTTTGGGGCTTTCGGCCAGTTCCCGGCGCAGTTCCGCGTCCGCGGCCGGGGTGGCGCCCCGGGGCCGGGTCCCCTTGATGGGCCGGGTTTCGAGATAATCCCCCCGGCGGTACAGGAAACGCTCCATGGAGGTAGAAAGTATCTGGAAGTCGCCGCAATTAAGAAAGGCATAAAAGGGAGCCGGGTTGATCTGGAACAGCCGCTGGCAGAGGTGATACGGCTCCCCGCGTAAGGG
>JBAZKX010000308.1:0-3861 GCA_041650575.1 Desulfobaccales bacterium | reverse complement strand
CTTCTGAAAAGATCGGCTTCGATCTGCTGGTTTTCGAGCGCCAATATCTCCACGTCCAGCTGCTTTAGCTTCGCCTCGATCTCTTCATCCCTCTGCGAGAGCACGCTGAGGCGATCCACAAAGGCCTTCGACTCCAGGCCGGGCTTATGCTGGCCGAGATAATCGAGCACATTGCCGCGCTGGACCTTCAACCGCCCCAACTCGGAAGCCAGGTTTTGCTTCTCCTTGCGCTTGGCATTCAGCTTCTGCCCCGGCACCTTATGGGCCTGCTGGACGATCTCCTCGACAAAAGCCTTATCCTTGCCAAGCGCGCTCAGCTTCCGGACCACGAAACCGTCCAACTCCTTCGCAGGGACGCTGCGCACCGGGCAGGCGGTCTTGTCCATTTTATTGACGGAAGAGCATTTGTAGTAGAAATACCGCTCGCCCGTGTGCGAATAGGCGAAGTTCGGCGTCATGATCGAATCGCAGGCCGCGCAGCGCACCAGCCCCTTGAGCAGGAAATGGTGCTTGTTCCGGTTCAGGGACTTCTTGATCGCGAAATTCCGTTCCAGGTATTTCTGCACGTCCGCGAAGGTCCCCTCGTCGATGATCGCTTCATGGAGCCCCTTAAAGACATGCTCGCGATACCGGAGCTTCCCGATGAAGAAGGGGTTCTTGAGCATGTAGAGCAAATTGGCCTTGGTGTACGGAGCGCCGCCCTTGCGCGTGCCGTCCCGCCCTGTCCAGGACTTCCTCTTATGCCACTTGGCGTTGAGGAGCTTGACCACGGCCCTGACGGACTTGAGCTTGAGGTAGGTCCGGAAGATGAACTGCACGACCTCGGCTTCCTCTTGGTTGACGACGGCGCGCTTGTCCTTGTCGATATCGTAGCCCAATTGAGGGCAACTGCCCGTGCGCATCCCTTTCCTGGCCATGGCCGCGAGCTTGTCGCGCGTGCGCTCGGAGATCATCTCCCTCTCGAACTGGGCGAAATCCATCAGAATCGACCGCATCAGGCGCCCGGCCGAGGAGCTGGTATCTATGGGCTGGGTGACCGAGGCGAATGCGATCCCGTATTTCTCGAACACCTCCAGCATGTGGAGGAAGTGCCCGGTGTTGCGGCTCAAGCGGTCGTACTTGTAGCAGACGACCACCTGGAACTTCCGTTTTCTGGCATCCCGGAGGAGCCGCTGGAGCGCCGGCCGGTCCATGTCGCCGCCCGAGAAACCCGGATCGCTGTAGTCCTGCTTGCAGACCTGCCAGCCCTGGGGCTCGCGGGTCTTGATGAAGGATTGGCAGTACTCCCGCTGGGAGTCCAAGGAGTTGAACTTCTGGTCCAGGTTTTCGTCCGTGGACTTGCGCGTGTAGATGGCGCACAAGAGCGTCTTCTTGCCTTGGCCTTCGCTATTCATGAGGCTTCCTCCTTTCGTTGTTCAACTGCCGCCCCCAACTGCTTCTGAGCCAGGCGCACGGAACCCAGGGCCAAAAGCTCGACGAGCCTTTCCCTGCGCTCCTCCGGAGTCAGTTCCTCCGGATCCCTGTAACTCAGCCGGGCCACGTCTTCCAAAGCATCCCTCCACCCATACAGAGGCACGAGGGCCAAAAAGTGACGAACTTCCCCTCGATGCCTCCTGAAAGATAAAGGGGGCTGCAGGGCTCATGATGGGGACATCCCGGGCCCGGCTAGGAGGTCCTCGTAGTCGGCCACCTGAGCCTCGCGGTCCGTGATTGCTACCAGCTTGAGCAGTCCCTTACGGAAGGCGGAGCTTTCAGCCAGGGGCGGGTCGAGGAGCAGGAGGGAGTGCTGTATCTGCGGAGCCAAGGACAGCAGGCTCAGAGCCTGCTTGAGTTGGAGGACTTCGATGCGTTCTTCTTGGGCCAGGACTTCATGAGTGAGGGCGGGCTGTTCTTTGAGGCGCTTACGGACGCGGTACGCAGTGCGGAGCCAGTCTTGGATCGTGTGCAGGCGCGGACGCGGAGGAGGTTTCGGAGGCGCGCGCCTGCGGTAGGGACGCCGCGGCTTCGGGATCAGGTGCGGCGGCAAATCGCAGACGTCGATCAGCTCGATTTCCACCGGAGCCGAGCCAGAATATTTTTGAGGTGAGGTGCAATCGCGCAGCCAGCTTTGACTCGAACCTGACCTTACGGGTCCAGCCCTCCGCACGGAGGGCTTTTCATTCCGGCCCAGGGAACTCTTCCAGCGCCGCTATATCCGCCGCATCCTTCGGCCGCCCCGTCGCCCGCTTGTTCTTGATAAAAACATCCTTGCCTATATAGAAAACCTTCTGCTCTCCGAACAGTCCCTCCTTGCGACCGCCCCATATCTCATCCGCCGTCACGCCGTCCAGAAAAGTGATCAGATCGATGCGCATGGGCGGGTAACCCATCTGGATGATGTTCCCGGAAAGGATATCCTCCTCGGTCAAAGACAGCGACTTAAATCCGAATTCGTCGACCGCGCGCAACAGCGCCTTTACGTTGGCGTGCGTCGGCCTGATCCAGATATCGACGTCGCCGGTAAACCTCGGGGCCCCGAAGAAGGCCAGCGCATACGCCCCCACGATCACGTACTCGACCTGGTTCCGGTTGAGCGCCGCGATGAAGTCCGCGAAGTCTGGATGGATCCTCACGCTCGCCTCCTTATCTGGATGTCATGCGCCAGCCGGGGGAGACTCTTATATCCCATCATCGCGTAATACTGCTCCCTCAAGAACTCCACCGCGGACACGCGCTCCTCAGGAGATTTCCCCAGCCAGTATTTCAGGTCAGCAGTCTCATCCCCCCTCGGGACTATGCGCACCGGTATGGCGTCGCGCACGACGGACGCCTCTCCAAGCGCCGGACGTCCCTGTGAGACCTTCAAGTAATGCTCCAGCATCTTCTCCACCCGACAAAGCCTGGCATACTTAAGCAGGACCGCTGTGGAGCGCTTCTTCTCCCGCCAAAGCCTGAGCGCCTCCAAAGCCACATCCAGCCCGATTCGATTGCGGAACTTAAAGCAGTCGGCCAAGGTCTTCTCCGGACAGTAGACCCGGACCTTCGTCCCGTCCGCATCGTGGAACCCTATGCCGGCCTCAAAATCCGCCTCCGAAAGCCAGAAGAACCGGACAGGCGGATAGCTCAGCCGGGGCTTTCTGGACCCCTTCCGCAGAGCCACATATACCTCGTGAGGAATTTCCGTTGTCAGCCCATGAAAGGCCAAGGCCGAGATAAGACAGACGACCCCTTGTGGAACCTTCAGCGCCACCGTGGCCAAATCCGGCATGGAGAGCGGCGGCAGGCCGGCTAAGCGATAGAGGCCGCGACCAAGCGGCTCGATGACCTTCGCTTCACGCATGCCGTAAAGATCGCGGGGATGGATGCCGAGCTTTATGGCCTGGGACGTCCTCAGCAGGCCCCTGTGAGCCCGAAAGATAGCTTCTTCGTGTTTGAAAGCCGATGAATCAGACATGGATAATAACGCCTATATTACTATATCTATATACTATTTTATCCCTCCCCCTGGCTTTTGTCAAGGGCAATTCGCCTGCGCCTCTTAGGCCCCCACTCGACGACAAAACTCTGCTCATCCGGAAGTCCCCACTCCGGCAGGAACGCGATCAATATCCGCACATCCATGTCTTTTGATTTGAAATCTTCTGGACCAGGGCAGCCAGATTTCGACGGACTCTGTCCAGACAGAGCGACACCTCCGAGAGGAGGGCTGCGTGTTTCTTTGACTCCCATCCCCAGCCCACGCGGCCGGTCACGTTGATGTACGCGCCCCGATCCAAGAGCAGCGTAATCATGGGCAGGCTTCGGCTCCAGACGGCGTACGTCAGCGCGGTATACCCCAACGGGCAGCGGGCATTCACATCTTGGCCGCCGTCCAGGGCCGCT
>JBAZKX010000307.1:0-3873 GCA_041650575.1 Desulfobaccales bacterium | reverse complement strand
ACCCGGCCACCCACGTATTTGACAACCTGATCGTGGGAACCGGGGGCTCATTCGAAGGGGGGGCGGGAGACAAGTTTGTCATCAATAACGATTTCATCAACCACAGCACCCAGAATCTCACCTGGGACACGGTAATGGCCGACCTGGCCTTCACCGGCGATGCCGCGGCCCATCAACTCTATATTACCGGGGCCGATCTGGGGCAGACCGCGGCCGGCTATCTCGATAACTTCGCCTGGGGCAGTCTGGACCTCACCGGGCAGATGCTCACCCTGCTGGACGGCAACGACAGCCTCGGCGGGGCCCTGTACCTGGGTAGTATCCTGGGGGTGACCCTGAGCGGCGGCCAAGTCACCGACATCTACGGCAACGGCCTGGACATTTACTACAACCCCTTCCTGGCCGAGAACGCCTATCTGGCCGGCCTGACTTATGACCTTACCGGCGGCGGCCACCTGGCGCCGGTGTCTGTTGACCTCCTGGGCGTTAATAACCTCGTCCCGCTGGAGTCGGCAATGCAGCAAACTCCGGTACCGGCCAGCATCTGGCTGTTCCTGAGCGGTTTGGCGGGCCTGGGGCTGTGGCGCCGAAAAAAATCGTCCGCCCGCGGCAATCAGTGATGTCAAACGCGCCCGTAGTCTAACCATCGACAGCTAATTAATAAGGCCTCTTTCCCGCCGGGATGGAGGCCTTTGCTTTGATTACCCCGGCTTATCGCTAGATAAAGGTTGAGTTTGACCTGCATAACATGGAAAATGGCCTAAGGTCGGTGAAATGAAGCATAACGCGGCAAAGGCCCCGGAAGCCGGCGCGCCCGGGAAAACGGCTCTCGTCAGCCGGTTTGATCTCATCTCCCGTCATCAGCGGTTTATCATCTGTCTGCTGCTGGTGGCGCTCACCTGCGCGGCCTACTGGCAGGTAAGGGACTTTCAGTTCATTACCTGCGACGACGACATGTACGTCTATGAAAATCCCCTCGTCCGGGCGGGACTCTCCTGGGAAGGGGTGAAATGGAGTTTCACCGCGTATTACTCGGCCAATTGGCACCCCCTGACCTGGCTGTCTCACATACTGGATAGCCAGGTTTACGGGCTCCAGGCCGGGGGCCACCACCTGACCAATCTGTTTTTCCACCTGGCCAACACCCTGCTGTTGTTCCTGTTTTTTGCCCGGACCACGGGAGCTCTCTGGTCCAGCGCCCTGGTGGCGGCCCTGTTCGCCCTGCATCCCATGCACGTGGAGTCGGTGGCCTGGGTGTCGGAACGCAAGGATGTCTTGAGCACCTTCTTCTGGCTGGCCACCATGTGGGCTTATGTCTGGTATGTCTCCGCCCCGAACCTGAAGCGCTATCTGTCCGTCCTGCTCTGCTTCGGTCTGGGTCTCATGTCCAAGCCCATGCTGGTCACTCTGCCCTTTGTGCTGTTGCTCCTGGACTACTGGCCGTTAAACCGGCTGCCCTCCGGGGTTACCCCGGCCGCGCAGATTAATGGCGCGAGGGAGTCGCGGCCGCGGCTGCTTCTACGCCTTTATTGGCCGCTGATCAGGGAAAAGACCCCCCTGTTCCTGCTTACCATCTTGTCCTGCTTGATCACGCTGGCGGCCCAAAGGGCGGGCGGCGCGGTGATGCCCCTGTCCCTGCAATCTTTGGGGGCCCGCCTCGCCAATGCCGCGGTGGCCTATGTCACCTATGGTTTGAAGCTGTTCTGGCCTTACCCCATGGCGCTCTTTTACATTTTAAACCCGGTCCCCTGGTGGCAGGCGGTGGTGGCCGGCCTGGCCCTTTTGGGCCTTTCGGCCTTGGTGCTCTATGGCGCCCGGCGCTATCCCTATCTGGCCGTGGGCTGGTTGTGGTATCTGGGCACCCTGGTGCCGGTAATCGGATTGGTGCAGGTCGGGGGCCAGGCAATGGCGGATCGCTATACCTATATCCCCTTTATCGGCCTTTTTATCCTGCTCGCCTGGGGGGTGCCGGCCGCCGCGGCGGGGTGGAGGCGCCGGGAGACCATTCTGGCACTGGCGGCCGCGGCCGCGCTGAGCGCCTGTCTAGTGTCCTCCTGGGGCCAGGCAGGCTATTGGCGGAATGCGGAAGCTCTCTTTACCCATTCTATCCGAGTCACCGGGGACAACTACCTGGCCTATCATCACCTGGGCATGGCGTTGTCCGGCCAAGGCAGGTATGACCAGGCCATAGCCATGTACCGGAAGACCCTATCCATAGCTCCCGGTTATCCTCCGGCTTATAACAACCTGGGCATCATCTATGCCAGACAGGGGAGGGTAGATGAGGCGGTGGAGCTGTTTAAGCACGCCATCCAGCTCACTCCCGGCAATCTCAGTTATTACCGCAATTTGGCCCTGGCCTATAACCAGCAGGGGAAAAGCTCCGAAGCTGAAGGGATAATGCGGCATATGAAATGGCTGACGGGTCAGAGGTGATGGTCCGGACCTCCCGAAGGTTTGTTGCCACCGTCGCCCTGACGTTTACGCCTAGGCCTGAATGAACGCGAGCAGATCTGCTTTGACCTGTTCCTTAAGGGTCGAACACAGGCCGTGCGGCGCGCCCGGATAGATTTTCAACGCAGTTGGGCTCGGAGGCTTACGCGGTAAATCCCCCGTCGATGCTCAGACTGGCTCCCGTCACGTAGCCGGCCTCGGGGCCGGCCAGATAGGCCACCAGCGACGCGATCTCATCGCCGGTGGCATAGCGGGGCAACGCCAACACCTGCTGGATCAGCATCCTGGCGAAATCGCCGGTGGCGGGATTCATATCGGTGTCCACCGGACCGGGCTGGATGTTGTTTATGGTGATCCCGCGGGGGCCCAGATCACGCGCCAGTCCTTTAACCAGCCCCACCAACGCGGCCTTGCTCATGGCATAGACGCCGCCGCCGGTAAAGGGCACCCGTTCGGCGTTGCAGCTCCCGATGGTGATGACGCGCCCCCCTGTCTGCATGTGTCTCACCGCGGCCTGGGTGGCGACGAACACAGCGCGCACGTTCACTGCCAGGGTGCGATCCAAATCTTCCAGGCGATAGCCGTCCAGGGGCGCGATCTTGGCGATGCCGGCATTGTTGACCAGAATGTCAATGCCGCCCAGCTCCCGCGCCGTTTGCTCCACCGCGGCGACCAACGCCTCGGCATCCGCGCTGTCGGCCTGGATCGCCAGCGCTTTTACTCCCAACGCCTGCGCCGCCTGCACCGTTTCGTCGGCCTGATCCGGATTGCTGACATAGGTCAGCGCCACGTGCGCCCCTTCCCGGGCCAGGCGCTTGACGATGGCCGCGCCGATTCCCCGGCTGCCGCCGGTTACCAGCGCCCGTTTGTTTTCAAGTTGATGGTTCATGAGGCCCTCCCCAGTTTCTCAGAGATTTAGCACTCGTCACGAGACCTCAGACAGCCATCGACCCGGACCGCTCGGGGCCGGGCCGCGCTGCCGCACATCTATTCACGCCGGCCGGGATGGGGGCCGCGGCTTTGACTTCATTTGAAGGCTGCCGCGCCCGCTTCCGCCACGGCATGATCCTGCTCGCCCGAACCGCCGCTTACACCGATAGCGCCCACCACCCTGCCATCCCGTTTGAGGGGAACGCCCCCCGCAAAGATCATGACGCGGCCGTCGTTGGACGCATGAATCCCGAAGAACTGGCCACCCGATTGAGAGTGTTGAGCCAGGTCTTTCGTGGCAATGTCAAAGGCACGCGCGGTAAAGGCCTTCTTGATGGAAATATCAATACTGCCAATCCAGGCCCCATCCATGCGCACGTGCGCCACTAAATTTCCTCCCGCGTCCGCCACCGCAATGTTCATGGGCTGGCCTATTTCCGTGGCCTTGCTCTCGGCCGCAGCAATGACCTTCTTCGCATCTTCAAGGGT
>JBAZKX010000306.1:0-3875 GCA_041650575.1 Desulfobaccales bacterium | reverse complement strand
AGCCGTTGCCGTAGAGGGTGCCGAAGACCGCGATGGGGCTGGTGGCCGGGTCCAGGTCCACCCCGGCTTGGCGGAAGCGCTCTATGACGTAATCCACTTTGGACCACAGGGTCACCACCCCGATGGTGCCCCGGGGATTGATGATGGTCAGGCGGTCGGCGAAATGCAGGGGGATGAATTCCATGGGTCTGTTTATACCAAAAATCAGGGCAGATTTATATGGGATTTGGCGGGTTGCCATGGTCCATATTTCCTTTGCCTTCAAGCCGCGCTTGCCTTCGGCCCCGCCATGCTTATCTTCAAATCAGCGATAGACAGAAGGGGCGGCAACCCCAAAGCCTCCGCGTAAGAAGTTGTACCGAATTGCGTTCAAAGAGCTATTTTGGGTAGCCGCGAGCGACAGCGCGGCGGGACGCCTGTGCCACCGGGTGAGGGCGAATCGGTATGACGGCCTTCCGGAGGCAGAAAGCGGCGTAAAAGATTTCCCCATGGTCCAAAAAGTGGTATGATTTTTAGCGGTAAAGATTGCCGTATCCTTGTTTGAGGCTACGAAAATTGGTATCAATAATCGATTGGCGCCTACATATTAACGAACTGACATACTTCACGGGATACTTAAAGATTAACAAGGGAGGGCCGGGCGATGATGGCTTTTAAAGAACGGATGTATCTCCGGAGTTTTCAGGAAATCAGCAAGGTCCTGAGTTCCACCCTGGCGGTGGACGAAGTGCTGGATCAGATCGTACGTCAGATCACCGACGTCATGAACCTGAAAGGGGCCACCATCCGGCTGGTCAATCCCAAGACCAACCGGCTGGAGCTGGCGGCGGCCCATGGGCTGAGCGAGAGGTACCTCAACAAAGGTCCCGTGGACCTGGACCGGAGTATCACCGAGGCCTTGAGCGGCCGGCCGGTGGCCATTTTTGACGCAGTCAACGATCCCCGCATGCAGTATCCCAGAGAAGCCCTGGAAGAAGGGATCGCCACCCTGGTGGCGCTGCCCATGGTGTCCAAAGGCAAGGTCATCGGCGTGCTGCGCCTGGTGACCGCGGAGCCCCGGGAGTTCACCATGGAGGAAGTGGATTTTGCCTGCGCGGTGGCGGACCTGGGGGCCCAGGCCATCAGCAACGCCATGATGTATGAAGCCCGCACTAAGGAACTGAACTTCCTCAAGGGTCTGCTGGAGGTTTCCAAGGCGGTCAACTCCGCGCTGGACGTGAAAAAGGTCCTCAACCTCCTGGTGAAGACCGTCACCACCGCCCTGGACATCAAGGGCGCGGGGGTGCGCCTGTTGGATGAAAACCGCCAGCAAATGGCGCTGGTGGCCTCCTACGGCCTGAGCGACCGCTACATCACCAAGGGTCCGGTGGGCACGGACAAATCCATTACCGACGCCATGATGGGCAAGGCCGTGTCCATCTATGACGTGGACTGCGATCCCCGGGCCACCTACCCCAAAGAGGCCGCGGAAGAAGGCATCCGGTCCATCCTGTCGGTGCCTATCAACCTCAAGGGCACCGTCATCGGGGTGATGCGCATCTATACCGGCGAACCCCGGGAGTTCAGCGACGACGAGATCACCTTCATCTCCTCTTTGGCCGAGCAGGCGGCGCTGGCCATGGAAAACGCCCGCCTCTACCAGAAACTCAAGGGCGAATATGAGGAGTTGATGGGCGACCTGTACCGCTTCACGGGCTTTACCCGGTTTTAGGGTTGGCGCCACCGGACCAGGGCAGGCCAGGGTTTGCCTCCTGGTCCCGGTGGCATGGCACGGACAACCTCAACCGTCATTCCCTTTGCACGCATTGGCAGACAGGCCCAGAACCGGCAGGAGCACAACAGTCCGGTGGGGGAAGGCCTGCTCATGAACCGCCGCATTGCCGGTCCAGGAGAAAAGATGTCGCATTACTATGAGGAAGACGACCTGGAAAGGTTTCCCGAGATCGGCAAATACCGCCCTGATCTCTATGATATCTTTATGAACTATTACCAGGGGGTCATGAGCGCCGGCGCCCTGACGACCCGGGAAAAGGCCCTCATCGCGCTGGCGGTGGCCCACGCGGTCCAGTGCCCTTATTGCATCGACGCCTATACCCGGGGCTCCCTGGAAGCCGGCTCCAACCTGGAGGAAATGACCGAGGCCATTCACGTGGCCGCGGCCATCCGGGGCGGCGCCACCCTGGTCCACGGCATTCAGGTCCACAATGCCGCCGCCAAGATCACCATGTAGGAAAGACCGCCAATGCTGCCTTTTGCCCGGAAGCTGGAAGATCTGGGCTATCCCGACCTGAAGGCCGACAGGATCAATATCCTGCAGGTCAATCTGGGGTGGCGCTGCAACCAGGCGTGCAAGCACTGCCACTTGCTGGCCGGGCCCCAGCGCCCGGAGCAGATGGCCAGGGACACCATCGAGGAGATCATCCGGGTGGTGAAGCGCTGGTCCATCCCCACCGTGGATCTCACCGGCGGCGCGCCGGAACTCAATCCCCATTACGAATACCTGGTGGAACGCCTGGATCAGTTGGGGACGCATATCCTGACCCGCTGCAACCTGACGATCCTCCTGGAGCCCGGCAAAGAGCACCTGCCGGAGTTTTTTCGGGATCATCGGGTGGAGTTGGTCTGCTCGCTGCCGTATTACCAGGAAGACCTGGTGGACCGCCTCCGGGGGGCGGGGGTGTTTCAGAAGAGCCTGGACGCGTTGCGCCGCCTCAATCGGGTGGGCTACGGCGAAGCGGACCCGGACCTTAAGCTGAACCTGATGTACAATCCGGCGGGGGCGTATCTGCCGCCTGAAGAGGCGGCCCTGGAAGCGGTCTATCGGCGGGAACTGGCGGAACGTCACCAGATCCGCTTCCATCGCCTGCTTACCCTGCTCAACATGCCCATCGGGCGCTTCAAGGAGTTTTTGGAGCGCTCCAAGAATTATGAGCGCTACATGGGGAAGCTGGTTTCCGGTTTCAATCCGGCCACCGTGGCCGGCCTCATGTGCCGGTCGCTCATCAGCGTCGCCTGGGACGGCCGCCTCTTCGACTGCGATTTCAATCAGGCCCTGGACCTGCCGCTGCTGCCGGGCCTGCCCCAAACCATCAGGGAATTCGACCCGGAGGCCCTGGCCACCCGCCCCATCCGCCTGGGGGACCACTGCTACGGCTGCACCGCCGGCCTGGGCTCCTCCTGCGGGGGCAAGCTGGCGGAGGGCTAGATTTGAGGGGAGGGGGAAGGGGCCGTTGGCCCCTGGCTCCCTCCCCCTGAAAACAATTTACCCATTGAGGGCCAGCGGCGGGTGAGGAGGCGTTCGGCCAGGTGGCGGATCAGGCCGAGCCAGTGACGACCCGAGGTTCTAAGGTTGCCGTGCTGCAGCCATTGGCGGCCGGAACTGTTCACTGGCGGCGTCAGCAGGTGGAGGCGGGTTAAGCGTCTGAGCCGGATCACCAGATCCAGGTCTTCGGGGCGTTGATGGGCAAAGCCTCCCACGCTGAAGAACAGGTCCCGGCGCACGAAGATGGCCTGGTCGCCGTAAGGCAGATGGAACAGGCGGCAGCGCCAGTTGGCCCCCCAGGCGATCAGCCTAAGGAAAGGGGACGGCGGGGTCAGGTTCAGCTCGAAGGCCCCGGCCCTGACCCAGGGGTCGGTCGCGGCCCGGCGCAGCGCCGCCAGGTGGGCCGGGGCCAGAACGGTATCCGCGTGCAGGAAGACCAGCAGGTCTCCCCGGGCCGCCCGGGCCCCGGCATTCATTTGGGCCCCCCGCCCCCGGTGAGCCGTAACCGGGCGCATCTGGGGAAAGCCGGCCGCCACCGTCAGGGTGGCGTCGGTGCTGCCGCCGTCCGCCAGGATTATCTCCAGATCAGGGGCCGGGGGAAGATCGGACAGGG
>JBAZKX010000305.1:0-3884 GCA_041650575.1 Desulfobaccales bacterium | reverse complement strand
AGGGCGGTGGTGGCGGATGGACCCATCGGGGTCGTCAACGAATTCACCCACATGGAGGCCAACTTCTCCTTCATCTTCGCAGTGGCGGTGCAGCTCTACCAGGCCACCCTGGTGTCCGACGACAGCCCCTTTGACCGCTTCCAGGAGGGCCGCCCCACCGGTCTGTCCCCGGATATGCAGGCGGCCTTTGAGCGGGGTATGGAAATCTTCCACAACCAGGGCCGCTGCAATCAGTGCCACGGCGGCTCCCTGTTCACCAATGCCGCGATGGACGTGCTGATGGGCGGCGCCGCCCCCCTGGAGCCCGCGGTGAACCTCATCGAACGCATGGCCATGGCCCAGGGCGAGGCCTTCTACGACACCGGCTTCTATAATATCGGGACCCGGCCCACCGGCGAGGACATCGGCCGGGGCGGCGCGAGCCCATTCCTCAACCCCCTGGACCGAGACGTCGTCACCGATCCAGTCACCGGGGAGACCAGCCTGGGGCCGGCCAAACCGTTTCCCCTGTCCTTCACCCGGCTGGCCATGTTGAAGCGGGCCGGCAAGCTGCCCCCGGCCTACGCCGCGCTGGTGCCGGATCTGCCGTGCGTCACCCCCTGCAACCTCAACCGCACCGCGGTGGATGGGGCGATCAAGGTCCCTACTCTGCGCAATATCGAGCTCACGGGGCCTTATTTCCGCAACGGCGGCAATATCACCCTGCGCCAGGTGGTGGATTTCTATACCCGGGGGGCTGACTTCCGCACCGCCAACCTGGACAACCTGGACCCGTTTATCGCGGAGATCGGTTTCCTCCAGGGCAACCCCCAGGGAAAGAGCGATCTGGTGGCCTTCTTGCTGGCCCTCACCGACGAGCGGGTGAAGTTCGAAAAGGCCCCCTTTGATCATCCCCAGCTCTTCATTCCCCATGGCAGCCATATATTCACCTTTGCCGACCTCATGATGGAAATCCCGGTGGTGGGGGCCGCCGGCCGACCCCTGAAGAACGGCCAACCAGACCCGCTGCGGCCGGTCTTGGCGCCCATTGCGCCCCCGTGGAATGAACAAGCATCCCTTAGCTTCCACAATCAACCATGAATACGAGAAAGGAGGAATTCGCTATGAGTAGCATTCGGAGAATTACCGCCATCCTGCTGGCGATCGCTCTGGTGGCGGCCCTGCCGCCGGCGGCCTTCGCCAAGTTGGCAGCGGTGGGACCCATCAACCCGGCCAACGGCTTTCCGCTTTATTTTCAGGACTCCAATGGAGTCGCCGTAGAACTGCCGGCGCCTCCCATCGGTGATCCCGACGGCCTGGTCACCCCCACCATGACCTTCGACGCAGTGGACCCCAACAACCCCTTCTCAGTGCAGATCGGGTTCGGGACCGAGGCCTTCTACTGGATTGCCGCAGTCAACCTGGATTTGCCCAACGGCAACCGGGCTCTCGTTGAGTTCGGCCTGGAGGCGGCCTTTGCGGCTGGGCCGGCCGCGGACGGAGACCAGTTTGTCTTCCAGCGCACCCGGATTCGCATCGATACGCCGGTGGCCGGCACGTATAAGGTCATCCATCCCTACGGCACGGCAACCTTCCCCAATGTTCCGGCGGGCAGGCGGGCCATCAACTCCACCGAAGATATCGGCGGCATCACCCCGGCCTTTGACCGGGCCTTGACGGGTCCCCTCGGTCCTTTCCTGGTGGCAGTCAATCCCGCCCCGACTGCCGGCTGGGTGGGGGACGGCGGAGCGACCAGCACCGTCACCGGCAGCCCCACCGGCTTTAACAAGGTGCGCATCGAAGGGCCTCCGAACTCCAACCTGGGCGGCCCCGGCATCAATTTCATCGAAACCGATCAGTTCACGGTTTCGGGACACATCTTCCCGGGCACCGTGCCCACGCCCCTCCTGGTGGATCGGGCCACTTACTCCCGCACCGCCGACGGCATCGCGGTGGATGTTTTCGCCACTTCCACCCCCAACGCCAGGGTGGAGGTCTTCGTCAGCCCGGCCCGTCCGCCGGTGCCTATGACCGGGGACGGTTCAGGCCGCTTCTTCGCCCGGGTTAATTTTCCCCCTACCTTCACCCTGCCCGGTTTTGTGCGGGTGGTGGCCAACCGCGGCGCCCCCACCGCCACTTCCATCAACCGGAACCTGGTGGACTTTATCTCGGTGACCGACGCCCGGTACACGGTGAGCACCCAGACCATGGCCATTAACGGGGCCAGCAGCGACGCGGTAACCCTGCCGGTCCTCACCGTCACCGGTTTCGGCGATCTGGTGGGCGGCGCCTTGAACGTGACGCCCATGCTGGCCCCGCCGGCGGAAGTGACGGTGACTTCCACCAAGGGCGGCTCGGACACCGTGCCCTTGGCGATTGTCCCCTGAGAAAAGGCAATAACGGACTCCGTCCCGGGAAGTTCCCCGGGACGGAAAAACCTGTCATCCACGAAAATTACAACCAAGAAGGAGTTTTACCATGAAAAAATTATTGATTGTCACCCTGTGCGCAAGTTTCCTGATGATCTCGAGCCTGGCGGTGGCCGGCATCGTCCCGATCCTCACCTTTGAAGACCTGTATGCCGGTTTCGATGACGTGAACCCGCTCCCCATTGACTACCAGGGGTTCACCTGGGACACCAATGGCAGCTTTGACGCCTACTACATCACCAAGGCCTATGTGCCGGCGTCCGGGATCGAATACGGCATCTTCGGCAACGTGGGCATGCTGACCGGTTTTGCCGCCACTGCGTCCATGAAGAACACGACCCTGTTCGACTTCAACGGCGCCTATATTACGGCGGCCTATGACGCTTCCTTCGGCGAAAGCAACCCCCAAACCCTCCAGGTGCAGGGCTGGGTGGGGGCCAACGCGGTTTACAGCCAGACCCTGAACTTCAGCGACATGCTGCCCCTGTGGGTGGACTTCAACTTCCTGAACGTGGACCAGGTCACCTTCACCCCGTTGAACGGCAGCGCCCAGTTCCTGGTTGACAACATCAACAACAACGCCGCCGTGCCGGTGCCGCCGGCAGTGTTCCTGCTGGGCAGCGGCCTGGTCGCCCTGGTGGGGCTGCGGCGCTTCCGCCGGAACTAACCTCCTGACCTTCCGTTCGAGGGGGGAAGACCTGATTCAGAGGTTTTCCCCCCGGTAAGACCGGAGCACCGGCTCCGGTCTTACCGGACGGAGCTACTCCCTCCCTTGCCGCAATAAACCAGCCAAGGAAATCCCCCAGCGCGCCTGAAAAAAAGGGGGGCAGCCGCAGCTACCCCAAATGCTGATTAAATTCTGTCTCCCCGGGACGGACTCGAACCGCCGACTATGTGGTTAACAGTCCTATTCGGGGAGATTTTGTACGCTCAAAGGTGGTTTAATCTCACATCACCCATAATTATCTATAATAAGTAATTTCAATCAGTTAATTAATTTCAACAGGCTATCTCGGATTATTCTGGGATAGCCTTTCTTGCCCCAAATTATTTGGTGAATATTCACCTATATATCCTGGATTTCCCGGAAAAGGGGCCTCGTTGTGCTCGGTTGGAGGTTGTAGGCGAAGCGCCCCTGGAGGTTCAATCATTTTCCAGGCCAACCAAAAGGGTCAATAAAATCTGCTGATATAACTTTTTGTAAAATCTAGTATTTCCCCTAGTTTTTATTTAATTTATTAAGGATTAGGCTAAAATTAATGTCCAGGCTTGCTCGAGAATACCTCTATACCATGATGCTCATGATGGACCGGACTGTCTATAACTCTCGGGCGGTAGGGGTGCTGCCCTCGGACTTTCAAGGCAGGCTGTCACACGTGGTGGTCATGAGTTTGGGGTATAAGTTTTAGATAGCGGTAATAGGGGCAGGAATTTTGAAATGGAACCGTGGCTCAGGAGGGTGAATCCCCGCGGTAG
>JBAZKX010000304.1:0-3885 GCA_041650575.1 Desulfobaccales bacterium | reverse complement strand
GGTTTCAGTCATAAGTGTCAGTAATACCGTCTTCTTGCAGGAGCGCACCCATGTGTGCGCCCAAAGCGGACGGACACACAGGTCCGCCCCTACAGGGGGCTGGAGGGACGGCGAAGAATGCGGTGACAGCCTTTTTCTGACCACTGGCTACTGTCCACTGACCACTATCCCCCCGGCGCTTCCCTCACTTCATTTTTTCTCCTTAGCTTTCTCTTCTTTCCGCGTTGCCAGGAGGTGGCGAATCTCTTCCATGAAGTCGGTGGCGTCGGTAAAGTGACGGTACACCGAGGCAAAGCGCACGTAGGCCACTTCGTCCCACTGGCGCAGTTCGGCCATCACCCGTTCGCCGATCCAGGTGGAGGCGATTTCCCGCTGCCCGCTCTCCAGCATCTCCCGCTCCAGGTTGTCCAGAAAATTCTCGATGGCGTCAATGGAGACCGGACGTTTTTCGCAGGCCTTGGTGATCCCCTCATAGACCTTGGAACGTTGAAACGGTTCCCGGCGGCCGTCTTTTTTGACGATCAGGGGCATGGCTTCTTCCACCTGCTCATAGGTGGTGAAGCGGCGCTGGCAATGCAGGCACTCCCGACGCCGCCGAATGGCATTGGCCTCCCGGCTGGGACGGGAATCTATGACCTTATTGTTGGTGCTGTGGCAATAAGGACACCGCATGAATTATCTTCTAATAAAAATGCCTCCGGGTAAAGAGGCAAATCGCGGTAGGGTAGGGAACGGGGAAGAATTTGTCGGGATGCCGGATAAAAAGTGCAGGGCGGACCCAGGAGCCCGCCCGAGGAAAATTGTCGTTGGTCTGCGAATCGGTTTCAGTTGGAACCGCGCGCCGCGCAGGGCTTGGCCGGCAGTTCCAGCAGCCATTCCTCGGCGAAGAGCGGATAGCTCCGGCAGAGATCTTTGACCCGCGCTTCCAACTTCTTCAACAGGACCCCATCTTTGGAAGCTGACAGGGCTTGATGGATTAAGTCGGCTACGGTTTCCATCTCCGCCTCCTTCATGCCCCGGGTGGTCAGGGCCGGGGTTCCGATCCGGATGCCGCTGGTGACGGTGGGCGGCCGCTGATCAAAGGGGATCGAGTTCTTGTTGACCGTAATGCCGGCCTGATCCAGGGCCTCTTCGGCAGCGCGGCCCGTGAGTCCGGTGGGGCTAAGATCCACCAGGATGAGATGGGTATCGGTGCCGCCGGCCACCAGCCGGTAGCCCCGCTTGACAAATTCCCGGGCCAGGGTCCGGGCGTTGGCCACGGTCTGTTCCTGGTAGCGCCGGAAGGACGGCCCCAGGGCCTCTTTGAAGGCCACCGCCTTGGCCGCGATAATGTGCATCAGCGGGCCGCCTTGAATCCCCGGGAATATCTGGCTGTCCAGGGCCTTGCCGTATTGGGGCTGGGCCAGGATCAGGCCGCCCCGGGGACCCCGCAGGGTCTTGTGGGTGGTGGAGGTGACAAAATCCGCTTCCGGCACTGGATTGGGATGCAGCCCCGCGGCGATTAACCCCGCGATATGGGCCATGTCCACCATGAGATAGGCGCCTACCTCCCGGGCAATCTCGGCGAAGCGGCTAAAGTCCAGGGACCGGGGATAAGCGCTGGCCCCGGCGATGATCAGCTTGGGACGGTGCTCCCGGGCTTTCTCGGCCACCACGGCAAAGTCAACTTCTTCCGTGGTCCGATCCACCCCGTAGGTGACCGCCTTGAACAGCCGCCCGGAGAAATTCACGGACGCGCCGTGGCTCAGATGGCCCCCGTGGGACAGGTCCATGCCCAGGATGGTGTCGCCGGGCTTGAGAAAAGAGAAATACACGGCCATGTTGGCCTGGGAGCCGGAATGGGGCTGCACGTTGGCGTAGGCAGCCCCGAAGAGTTGCTTGACCCGGCTCAAGGCCAGGTTTTCTGCGGTATCGACGTATTCGCAGCCGCCGTAAAAACGCCGGCCCGGATACCCTTCGGCATATTTATGGGTCAGGATGGAGCCCTGGGCCTGAAGTACCGCGGCGCTGACAAAGTTTTCGGAGGCGATCATCTCCAACTTGTCCAGTTGGCGCTGACGCTCACGCTCGATGACAGCGTAAATTTCGGGATCGGTGCGGGCCAGTTCATCCATTCGCTAAAAGCTCCTGCCGATTAAGCCTCAAGGGCCAACTGTTCAAGCATATCCAACCGCTCCTGGTGGCGGCCGCCGTCAAACGGGGTCTTCAGCCAAACCCGGACAATTTCCTTCCCCAGGTCAGGCCCGATGACGCGCCCCCCCATCACCAGCAGATTGGCGTTATTATGGCGCCGGCACATGATGGCGGCAAAAAGGTCATGACAGAGGGCGGCCCGGATCCCGGGAAAACGGTTGGCCATGATACTCATGCCGATGCCGGTGCCGCAAATAAGTATACCCCGCGCCTCGGGCCGCGCCAACAGCGCTTCCACCACTTTTTTGCCATACAGCGGATAATGCACGGATTCATCCGCGCTGGCGCAGCCGAGATCAATACAGGGCGTCTTGAGTTCGTGCAATAGATTCAGGATCACCCGCTTCAAGCCATGGCCGGCATGATCGCAGCCGATGGCGATGATTTCCGGCTCAGGAGGCCCGGGCGGAGACGAAATTAATGACATCCTGAACGGTCCTCAGCTTTTCCGCATCCTCGTCCGCGATTTCCATGCCGAATTCTTCTTCCATGGCCATGATCAATTCCACCAGGTCCAGGGAATCGGCCCCCAGGTCATCGACAAACACGGCTTCGGGCGTGACCTCGGCGCGGTCAACCCCTAATTTGTCTACGATGATGTCGATCACCTTGTCTTGAGTTGCTCCCATTTTCCAAAAACCTCCTCGTTTTCTTAAACCATCAACATTCCGCCGTTGACATGTATCACCTGACCGGTGATATAGGCCGCGGCATCGGAAATCAGAAAAGCTACTGCCTGGGCCACCTCTTCCGAAGAGCCGAAGCGCCCCATCGGGATCTGGCCCAGCATCAATTGTTGGACGGCCTCCGGCAGGGCATCGGTCATTTCAGTCTGGATAAAGCCCGGCGCCACCGCGTTCACCGTGATGTTGCGGGAGGCCAGTTCCCGGGCCACCGTCTTGGTAAGCCCGATCAGGCCGGCCTTGGACGCCACGTAATTGGCCTGGCCGGGATTGCCCATGACTCCCACCACCGAGCTGATATTGACGATGCGCCCGAACCGCTGCTTGATCATGGGCTTGCTGACCGCCCGGATACAGTTGAAGGCGCCTTTCAAATTGACCCCCAGGACCGCATCCCATTCCGCTTCCTTCATGCGCATGATGAGATTGTCCCGGGTGATGCCGGCATTATTCACCAGGATATCCAGGCGGCCGGCCTCTTTGACGATCTGGTTCACTCCCTGGCTGACCGCCTCGGCCTCGGCCACATTGAATTCCACCAGGCGGGCCACCGCGCCCCGGGCTTCCACGTCCGCCCGGGTCTGGGCGGCTTCCTCTCCCAGGACCACGTCATTAAGATACAGAGTCAGACCGGGCCCCGCCAGGGTCAGGGCGATGGCTCGGCCAATCCCCCGGGCGGCGCCGGTTATTAAGGCTATTCTATTGATATCGTTCATAGTTTAATTTCGCAACTTGCCTGCCCGGCCGCCGGGCCATACTTAGGTGCCACCTGGAGCCCCTCTGCGGACTTCAAGTTTTGCTGGGTTTATTACATAAAACGAATTTGCACAAATTGAAAGGGGTTTCTTATACATTTTTTCACGTACACCCTATTAACTCGGGCGATCTTGCCATGGGCAGCAGCCGCCCACGTCTGTTCATGATGTATATGATGAATGGTGGGCAGTGCCATTCATTTTTTCTCTTGACCGACCCGCAGTATTTCGGCTGCTTACGGCTTACTGTTACG
>JBAZKX010000303.1:0-3901 GCA_041650575.1 Desulfobaccales bacterium | reverse complement strand
TGGCCCCGGAGCGACGCCAGGGTGACCTCTTTGATATCGTGGCCGTCGATCAGGATGGCGCCGCCGGTGGCCTCGTAGAAGCGGGGCAGGAGGTTTAGGAGAGTGGATTTGCCCGCGCCCGAGGGCCCCACCAGGGCCACGACTTCGCCCCGGCGCACCGTGAAGTCGATGTCGTGGAGGACGTCTTGCCGGCCGTCGTAGGCGAAGCTGACCGTCCGGTAATTGATCTCTTGGGCCAGGGGGGCCAGGGCCGCGGCATCGGGAGCATCCTGGATTTCCGGTTTCCGGTCCATGAGGCCGAAAACCCGCACCGCCGCGGCCAGGCCTTCCTGGACGATGTTTTGCACCGAACTCAGGCTCTTGATGGGTTGGTAGAGCATGAGGAGCGCGGCCAGGAACGAGAAGAAAGTGCCGGGGGTGGATTCGCCCTTGATGACCGCGTAGCCGCCGTAAAAGATGATGGCCGCCATGCCCAGGGAGCCCAGGAGCTCCATCACCGGCGCGGAGAGTTCCCGGGTGGCGTTCATTTTCATGCGGATGTTGAAGTAATCCCAGTTGGCCCGGTAAAAGCGTTTCTCCTCGTAGGTTTCCCGGGCGAAGGCCTTGACGATGCGCTGGCCGATAAGGGACTCCTGGAGCACGGTGTAGAGATGGGCGTTGGCCACCTGGGTCTGTTGCGACATGCGGCGCATGCGTTTGCCCAATTGCACGATGATGAGGATAGCCAGGGGGAAAACCACCATGGCCATGAGGGCCAGCCGCCACTCCCGGTAGAAGATCACCGCGGCCAGGCCGATGACGGTGAAGGAGTCCTTGAAGAAGCTGGTGACCACCCGGGTGACCGCGTCCTGGAGGAGGTTGACGTCGTAGGTGAGGCGGCTCATGAGCACCCCGGTGGCCTCGCCGTCGAAGAAGGATAGGGGCTGGCGCATCAGCGACCCGAACAGCTCATCCCGGAGCCGGGTGACGGTGCCGTTGCCGATATAGCTCATCTGGTAGTTGTGAGTATAAGACAGGGCTCCCTTGAGGCAGTAGAGGACCACAATCAAGGGCGGCAACAGGTAGAGCATGGACTCCCGCTTGGCAAAAAACACGTCATCCAGGACGGGCTTCACTAGGTAGGCCAACAGGGCGGTGATCCCCGAGACCCCCAGCATGGCCACGATGGCCGCGGTCATGCGCCAGGCATGGGGCTTGAGATATTTAAGCAGGCGGAAATATAAGCGCAGGTCGTTTTTGTTCAGCATAAAGAGGCGTTGCCAGAAAGCGTTTATTTCTCAATATATATCCTATCGGGGTACATTTTTCCATGCCAAAAGTTTTCCTCTCACCCCTCACCCCCAGCCGTCTCCCCTCGAAGGGGAGACGGGAGTCAAGGAAGGACTTATAACCGATGGCTTAACTGGAGGTGTAGGCGAAGGAAAGGGCTCAGGTCGGGCGGACCCGCGGGTCCGCCCGACCCGACAACTGAGTTTTATAAAAGCAACCAGGCTTGAGGAAACCTGAGGACAGGAAGTGCGGCGTTCAGGTGAGGGTGATCACCTTATCCGCCAACTGCAGGGCGGTGACGATATCCAGCATGTTGGTGGTTTCCCCCACCTGCTTGGCCTCCAGGAGCTTGAAGTAATTGAGGCAGGTGCCGCACACCAGGAGCTTGACCCCGGCCTGCTCCAGGGCTTGAAGACTGCCCAGGACCTCGGAGCCGGCCACGGCCAGCTTCACCCCGGCATTCACCAGGACCACGCACCACAAATCCGGTCCCATTTCCTTGAGGGTGGCGATGAAGTTGCCGATGAGCTTGCCTCCCAGGACGTCATCGCCCCGCCCCAGCCGGTCGGCGGCCATGAGGACGAGGATCTTGCGGGGGGCTTCCTCCGCCGGTTCCCCCATGATCTGGCAGGTTGCGGTGTCCGTCCGGGTGCCGGTGACCGCGAAGGTATCTTCCTGACCCTCCACCTTCACCTGAAACCCGCACCGCTGCATAAACCGGCTGACGTTCTCCATTGCCGCGGGGTTGTCCACCAGCACGGTGAGTTGCCGGACCTCGCCCCGGTCAATGACTTCCTTGGTTTTGATCACCGGGTTGGGACAGGCCATCCCTCGGCAATCCAGAGATTTTTCCATGTAGATGGTTCTCCTTTAATCCCGATGCGACGTTCCCCGGATTTCCGGGCTATCTCGCCGCGTCTGGATGCTTACTGTCGATTTTGGCTGGGCGACAACCCAGCCCGTGCAAGGCCGCGCCCAGGGCCCCCACCATATCCGGCCAGTCCGGGACGATGACGGACATCCCCAGAAGCTCTTCCAGCAGGCGGCGCACGCAGGGGTTGTGGGCCACCCCGCCGGCAAACAACACCGGCTCGGCCACCCCCACCCGACGCAGCATGGCCAGGGTCCGCTGGACAATGGCCAGGTGCAGCCCCAGGGCGATATTGGCCGCCTTCTCGCCCCGGGCCATGAGGGAAGTGGCCTCGCTTTCGGCGAACACGGTGCACATGCTGTTGATCTGAATGCGCTTATCCGCCTTAAGGGCAAAGTCGCCGAAGTCCTCCAGGGGTACCTGGAGGGCCGTGGCCATGAATTCCAGAAACTTCCCGGTGCCCGCGGCGCAGCGGTCGTTCATTTCAAATTTAGCCACTTTGCCGCCCGACGCAAGGGCAATGGCCTTGGTGTCCTGGCCGCCGATGTCCAGCACGGTGCGCGCCTCGGGAGCCAGATGGTGCGCCCCCAGGGCATAGGCCTGAATCTCGGTGATGGCCGTGACGTGGCGGTGCTTGAGGTGCTCCACCAGAAGCTTGCGGCCATAGCCGGTGGCTACGAGCCGGACCGGGCCTAGGGCCTCCAGGAGCCGGCGGCATTGGGCCAGGGGATCGAAGGTGGTGGGCAGTTTGGCCTGATGCGCAACCTGCCCGCGGTTCAGGACCACCAGTTCGATGGAACGGGAACCGACGTCGATCCCGGCCGCCGCCTCCGGAGGGCTCAAAGGCCTCGTATAACAAATTTTACTCAATTAAATTCACGTTCAAAGGTATTTTTGGCTTCCAGCAGCAGATCGAAGGCCCGCTGCAAGGCCTTGAGGCCCCGGGGCGAGGTGCTCCCGACCCTGGTGGAGGTATCCAGGGCCAGGAGAAAGAAGGCCAGGTGCTCCGCGGTAAACGCCTTTTTGAGCTCGTCCGCCAGTTGGAGCGACCGGCCGTTATAGTACTGGTGCAAGGGATAAATCTTGGCCATGGACCCCTCAATGCAACATTTCGACGAAGGCTTCCACCCGGGTCTTGAGCTGTTCCACGTCCTCCA
Organism: Desulfobaccales bacterium; assembly: GCA_041650575.1. Lineage (GTDB taxonomy): Bacteria > Desulfobacterota > Desulfobaccia > Desulfobaccales > 0-14-0-80-60-11 > 0-14-0-80-60-11. The sequence goes on along the minus strand of JBAZKX010000303.1, from coordinate 604 downwards.
TGCTGTAATCGGTTTCAATGTTGAGCATGGGAATGCCCGCGTCCTGCAGGGCCTTCTCCACTTTGAAGGCCTCCATGGCGTAGGGCTGGCAGAAGGACAGGCCGTAATGAATGACGCCGTCCGCCTTGAGGTCCCGAGCCATCTCTACGATGTGCTCCAGGCGCTCGGGGTTGGGGGTGAAACAGGCGCAGTCGATGCGCAGATAACGGTCGGCGATGGCCTCCAGCATGGCTTCCACGGTCTCCCCGGATTCATCCACCAGGTCCCGGATGTTGCGGGTGCCGATACAAGATTCCTCGCCGACGATAACCGCGCCGGAGGACTCCACCACAAAGGGCAACTTCCAGTTGGGCACGGCCATGGGGCAGCCGGACAGCAGGAGCCGGGGCGCGTCAGCCGGGGCGATCCCCTGGCCCGCCTTGACGCGATCTTCCAGTTCATCGCAGAGTTCCCCGATCTTGGCGGTAAACCGCACCGGGTCGTCATAGAAGCTGATCTGGTTGATGAGCAATGCATCCCGGCCCGAGATGGGCGTGGGGGCCGCGGCTCTCAGGCGGTTGAGGCGCTGCAAGACCGCCCGCCGGGCATTCACCAGCTTGATGGC
>JBAZKX010000302.1:0-3904 GCA_041650575.1 Desulfobaccales bacterium | reverse complement strand
TGCGCCGGGCCCATCCCCCCGGCGGACCTGGCCCGGGTGGTGAAAGCCGCGGGGTTTGAACTGGCCGCGGGTTAGGACCGGTTTGAAGCAGGGTCGGATCGGCGGCGCTCAAACCCCCTTGAGTTCGGCTCGCCAGAAGAGATGATGGGCGCGACTTAGGCTCCCCCGCCCCCCCGCCGCCTGCTTCAGGACGCGGGCCAAGTCAGCCTCGGCCAGGGCATGGTGCCAACGCACCACGTGATAACCCAGATAGACGAAGCCGAAGGGCAGCCCGGTTTCATGAGCGAAGGCCTTGAGATCCTTAACCCCCGCGTCCCGGCGCAGTTCATAGACCCAGGCCCGGCCTCCGGGGGCCAGCACCCGCTCCAGTTCCTGAAGGCCGGCCACCGGACACGGCCAGATGTGGAAACTGAAGGTGGCGACGACGTGGTCGAAGACCCCGGCGACAAAGGGCAATCGGCAGGCGTCGGCCACCACCCAACGGCGCGGCGCCTGGGGTGCGAGGGCGGCTTGCCGTTCCCGGGCCCGGCGGATCATCTCGGAGGAAAAATCCAGGCCCCAGAGCTCCAGGTCCGGGCGGACCCGGGCCAGATGGGCCAGCAGATATCCGGGGCCGGCGCCCACGTCCAGAAATCGGCCTCCCGGCGGCGCCTGCCCGGCCAGGTCGGCAATGAAGCGCTGATAAATCAGGCGCAGCACCGACCCTTGCGCCATCCGGGCGTAAAGCCAGGGAGGCGGTTCGAGATGCATGCTTCCTGACATAGTCGCGGGATCCTTTTTTCCCTTCAGATCAGGCCGCTGCCCAGGGCCGCGGCGATGCCCAGGAGCATCAGGGCCACCAGGACCTGCACCAGGCGCAGGGTCACTTTGGCCATCAGGCGATTACCCAGCCAGGCCCCGGCGAACGCGGCCAGGACCACCGCGGCCAGCAAGGTTCGGTTTCCGGCCAGGTGCAGCCCAGGCAAACTCACCCCATACAGGATAATCCGGGGAATATCCACCATCAGGGAAATCACGATTCCGGTAGCGATGAAGCTCTCCTTGGTCAGCCCCGCCCGGAGGAGAAAGGGGCTGCGCAGCGCCCCCTGGTGGCCAGACAGCCCACCGAAAAATCCGCTCAACACGCCGCCCAGGGGCAGATACCGGGCCGGAAAGGAGAAGCGGCCGCTGGCCGGCGCCAGTTCAAACCAGGCAAAGCCCACCATGAGGAGGGCCACCACCAGCTTCACCGGCATAACGTGCAGTTCCCGGCCGTAAAGCTGGTAACTAACCAGCGGCGGCAGGTCGGACAGATACATGAGCACCCAGGCTCCTGCCAGGGCGCTGAGGATGGCCGGCAGACCGAATCTGAGCACCACCGCCTTATCGGCGTGCCGGCCTAGGAGCCAGAATTTGAAGAGATTGTTCAGGGCGTGGACCACCGCGGTGAGCGCGATGGCCAGGTCAATGGGAAAAAACAGGGCCATGACCGGCAAGAGCAGGGTGCCCAGACCGAACCCGGAAAACAGGGTCAGGCCCGAAGCCAGGAACGCGGCCACGCAGATGAGGAAATAGGTCAACCCCATAGCATCCCGGCGCCCTTAGGGATGGGTAGGTTCCCCGTCCGGGGCCATCCTTGGGTTAGAAAATTCGGCGGGCGCAGATTATTGTACCACGAGGTTCCGCAGTCTTCCTAATCTTACATGACCTTCGGCTGCGGCGGGTTACTCCGGCGGCGGAGAAAACTTTTCCGGGGCTTTCTCTTCCCGGGCCTGCCTGGCGGCTTTCACCTTGGAGCGCCCGGCCGGGCGAGGCTTTTCCGCCAAAGAAGTCTGGCGCAGGGGCTGAGCCTCACGAGACTTCTGGTATTGATCGTAAACGAAACCGCCCAGCACCCCCGCGCCGCCGCCGGCAGCGGCGCCCAGCGCCGCCGAACCTCCGATAGCGCCGATCAGGGCGCCGCCGCTGGCGCCGATGGCCCCGCCGCTCAACATCCGCTGTTCCGTGGAGGACATCCCTGCACACCCGCAGCACCAAATGCTGGCGAAAACTACCGCTAAGAGGCCCTTGCCGTTCATGTCCACACCTCGGACCGCCTTAAAGAAAACCCCCGGATTTCTCCGGGGGTTTCAGGGTCTTATCGTTCTATCCTAAAAGCAGCGGTTGATGATGTAACGTTAATTCAAGGGAGAAGGGAAGTCTATACACGATTTGTCCATTTCTGTATGGTCATTTTGATCATTGGCTAAGGGGTTTACGGGAGGAGGTTAGCCAAATTCGGCGGGCGCAGCCTGCCCCATGAATTTCCCTGGATCGTCGCGGCATATACCATAGGACGGCCTGTGGCCGCCGATCTGAGGCTGAATCTTGGCGCCTTGGTGTGGGAAAAAATCCCCACGCCAAGACGCCAAGAGCTTTGCGTTTCAGGCTTTACAGGTGGGCCACAGGCCCATGAGGGACGGCCCTAAAGAAAACCCCCGGATTTCTCCGGGGGTTACAAGGGGAATGAAATCTATACTCAGGCCTCGGGTTGACCGTTGTCTGTAGTTTAATTCGGGACAGGAGAGAAATCCATAATCGCGTTGATCATTTTGGTATAGTCATTTTGATCACTGGACCGGGAAATTGCCGCATTGGGCGGGGGAGGCGGAAAGCCCGCTTTTCTCCCCATTTCTCTTCCTTACCGGAAATGGCAGGCTACCCAGTGCTCCGGCGCGGTCTCCCGAAAGGCCGGGACGGTTTCCCGGCAGACCGGAAACTGGGCTTCGGGGCAGCGGGGATGAAAGGGGCAGCCCGACGGCACCTGCACCGGGCTGGGCGGTTCCCCTTTGAGGGCCGGCGGCGCAAAAGTCCGCTCCGGGGTGGGCCGGGGCACCGCGGCCAGCAGGGCCTCGGTGTAGGGGTGCAGCCGGGCGGCGGCCAGGACCTCCCGGGAGGCCATTTCCATCAATTTACCCACATACATCACCGCCACCCGGTTACTGATCTGGGAGATGACGGAGAGGTCGTGGGAGATGAACAGATAGGCCAGGCCGTGCCGCTGCTGCAGCTCCGCCAGGAGATTGAGAATCTGGGCCTGGATGGAGACATCCAGGGCGGAAACCGGCTCGTCCGCCACCATCAGCCGGGGCTTCAGGGCCAGGGCCCGGGCGATCCCCAGGCGCTGGCGCTGGCCGCCGCTGAATTCATGAGGATAACGGTCGCTGACGTCACTGGTCAGTCCCACTTCCGCAAGCAACTCGTCCACCCAGGCCCGGCGCTCCGGGCGAGACCCCAGGTTATGGATGATAAAAGGCTCTTCCAGGATCTGGCCCACGGTCATGCGGGGGTTGAGCGACGAGTACGGGTCCTGGAAGATGATCTGGATCTGGCGCCTGAGTTCCTTGAGACGCTTGTGGGAGACCCGGGCCAGGTCCTCCCCGGCAAAGACGATGCGGCCCCGGGTCGGGGGCAAGAGCGCCAGGGCCAGGCGGCCCAGGGTGGATTTGCCGCACCCGGACTCCCCCACCAGCCCCAGGGTCTCCCCGGGGTAAAGGGCAAAGCTCACCCCGTCCACCGCCTTCAAGAGCGGCCCCTTGCCCCAGGCGCCGGCCAGGCGGAAATAGCGGCAGAGATCGTGGGCGGCTAGTAGTTCAGACATAATTCCAGCACCGCACCACATGCCCGGGGCTCACTTCCACCCAGGGCGGCTCCTCCAGGCAGCGGCCGTGGGCCAGCGGGCAGCGGTCCCTAAAGAGGCAGCCCGGCGGCGGCTCCGCGGGCAGATGGCCTTTAATGGCCGACAGGGTGCCCCCGGGCGGCCGCGCGAAATCCAAGCGGGGCACGGACCCCAGCAGCCCCTGGGTGTAGGGATGGTCCGGGTGGCGGAAGAGTGCCGCGGTCGGGGCCGCCTCCACGATGAGGCCGGCGTACATCACTGCCACCC
>JBAZKX010000301.1:0-3918 GCA_041650575.1 Desulfobaccales bacterium | reverse complement strand
CCCTTTATCACCTGCAACTGCGCCGCGCTCAACGAAGCCCTGTTGGAGAGCGAACTCTTCGGCCACGTCAAGGGGGCCTTTACCGGGGCCTACACCCACCGCCAGGGCCGGTTTGAAGCAGCCCACCGGGGCGATATCTTCCTGGACGAAGTCGGGGACATCCCCCCGGCCATCCAGGTAAAACTGTTGCGCGTCCTGGAGTCCAAGCAGTTTGAGCGGGTGGGAGACCACCGGCCCATCGGGGTGGACGTCCGCATCATCACCGCGACCCACCGCGACCTGGAATCTCTCGTCTCAGAGGGCGGATTTCGGGAAGACCTGTTTTTTCGCATCAATGTCATTCCCATTCATCTGCCGCCCCTGCGGGAACGCTTGGAGGACCTCCCCCTCCTGGTGGAGCATTTTCTCACCCGGCTCCGCCGGCGTAGCGGCAAAGCGATCTCCGGGCTGACCCGGGAAGCCATGCAGATTTTTCTGGATCATCCCTGGCCCGGCAACGTGCGGGAACTCATCGGCGCCCTGGAATATGCCTTTGTGGTGGCCGAAAGCGGCCTTATCGCGCCCTGGCACCTGCCCCCTAAGCTGAGTTCCCGGGATCCCTCCCCGACCACCCCGCCGGAGGCCGGGGCCGCGCCGGATTCCGATGAAAAAACCGCCCTGATCAGCGCCTTGCGGCAGGCCGGCGGCAACCAGTCCCAGGCCGCCGCGCTCCTAAACGTGAGCCGCGTCACCGTCTGGCACCGCATGAAAAAATACGGCATCGACGTGCATAAGCTGATTACTGCCTAACCCTGATATCTCAGTTTCTATAGGTTGCGTCCCAGGCGCCAAGCCTGGCGCCTGGGACGCAACCTAGGCCTTAATGCAACCATCCTAATCTTTAATAAACTGCAGTGGACTTAGCGCTGGTCATTTCGACAATCAACCGCCCCGCCTTCACCAATTCTACTCCCTGGATCAAGTCAGCCTGACTGATCTTGCGCTCCTCGAGGCAGGGAATTCAGACCAGAAACGTGCCCCCATTGGCGACATAGTTGTCCACCAGGGTCTTCAAGGGGGTCAGGCCGGGAAAGGTAATGCCATCGGCATACCCCTTTTTGGCCAGGAGCACCCCGTTGCCCTGCAACACCACCACCGCGTCCACGTCCATGGCCTGGGCCGCATTGGCCAGCAGTAAGGGAAAGATGGCGCGTTCCGGATCTTCCCCTGCATGTGTGGAGATCAAAACGATCTTTTCCTTCTCTTCCGACATGTTCGGCTCTCCTTCTTGGTTGGGGTTAATAAGCTTCTCGGCGGGGCGTCAAACCGGCGTCTTAGCCCCTCTCCTCAAAACGCCGGGCTGTTTTCGACTAACACCATGCTAAAAAAGCCGTTTTCGTAGCCGCGGCCTTTAGCCTGCGGCTGCCCGGGCGAGACGCCTGGGCCACTGAATACTGAAAACCCTTTACATAGAACGGTCCAGCAGGCTGGCCAGGTCTTCCACGGGCAGGCCCGCCTTGAGCAGGTTAGCCAGACAGATGGGGCAGAAGGTGACCACCGGGCGCCGCTGGCCTCGAGTTCCGCCACCCTGCGTCCGAGAATCTCCCGGTTCAGGGCCGGGGACACCGACTCCGCGGGGCCGCCGCAGCAGGAGGTAAACTCCCCGCAGTTCCGCACGTCCACATACTTGATCCCCAAACTGCTGAGCAGCCGCCGGGGCCCCTCCGAGAGTTTCAGGTATCTGCCGTAAAAACAGGGGTCGTGGAGGGCCACCGGTGGTTGGCCGTTGCCGCGGCTGACCCCGTCGGCCCCCAGCAAAGCGAAATAAGGCTCCACTTCGAAGCCCACCCCGGTATACTTCGGATAAAGTTCTTTCAGGGCATAGGTGGTATGGGGGTCAACGGTGATGATCTTCTGGACGCCGTGGAGTTTTAGCGTCCGGGCCACGAAGCGGGCGTGCTCCACGAAGCCCTCCTGATCTCCCAGATCATAGAGCAGGATGCCGCTGTAGAAGTCCATCTCCGGATGATAGAAGAAACCCGCCCCGGATTGCGTCAGCAGGCGGCAGATGGACAGCAGGATGCCGTTAAACTGCTCTATCGAAGCCTTGGAGGTCAGGAAGGCAAACCCCTGGCCTACCAGGAAGCCGGGGATATAGCGGCTGAGGCGGCCAAACCTGAGATAGTCGGCCCCGCGGCTGCCCTCCAGGCGCTCCAGGTACCGGGTAGTGGCTTCAATATAGGGGATGGCCTGATACATCAGGCCGGTCAGGAGCAGGGCGTCCCCCGGCCGCCGGGTGAAGCCGGGAGCCTGTCGCCACCAGGTATTGATCCGGGAGTTGGGCACCCCGAAAGGATTGCGCGTCTTCCTGACGTTGGCGGCGATGAGGTCGATGATATCCCTGGGGTTATACATCCTACGCCCTCCTCCACCGGGCCACCACATAGCGGCGCAATCCCAGGATAAGTTCGCCAGGGTTGGCCTGGCGGGGACAGGTCTGGGTGCACAGCCCGCAGTGCAGACACCGCCAGAGGTCCTGGGCCTGTTGCAGGATGCTCTCAGTGGCCCCCACCTGGACGTAGCGGATCATTTTCCGGGGAAAATGCTCATAGATGAGGGGACAGATGGCCGCGCAGGTGCCGCAGTTGAAGCATTCCAGCGCGGTATCCACCCCAAACGCTTTGAGTTCCTGAGCAAAATCAGGATTTACCAATGCCATGTCCAATCCTTTATCAAGGGGCGGCCGCTACTCCGCCGACTCGGCCTCGGCTTCCGACGCCGCGGCCGGGACCAGTTTGTAGCGGTAATAACCGCCGGCCTTGGGCCCTTCCAGAATTTCGCCATATTTCTTCAGCGTGGCCACGTACCAGAGCACCTCAGAGGCCGGCAAGCCCGTAGCCGCGGCGATCTCGGGCACCGTCAACTCGGCCCCTGTAAGGCCCGCCTTGATGGCCTTTACCGCCCGCCGCTGTTCTTTCATCCGGGCGGTGGCCGCGGCAATCTGGTCCTTGCGGGCCGCCCTGAGTTTTTTCAGGGCCTCTTTTTCGGATTGGCTTTCTGCCACAGTATCAGACATCGCAAAACCTCAGAGAAGGTGGCGCCGGCGCCTCGCCGGCTTTCTTTAGGGGCGCACCTGCGTGTGCGCCCTCAAAAAGGGCGGACACATAGGTCCGCCCCTACAAGTACTCGTCCGAGACGATCATATCCACCATGGCTTCGTACTGCTTCAAGGTCCAGCCTTGCACGTTGATGGCGTTTTCGGGACAGACCGCCACGCAGGCGCCGCAGCCCAGGCACAGAGCCGGATTGACCCGGGCCACCTGCCGGCCCTCCGCCTCCTCCAGGGCCAGGGCCCCTTCCCGCAGACAGGCCGCCACACAGGCGCCGGTGCCGGTGCACCTGCTAAGGTCCACCTCAGCCACAAAGGGGTCCAGTTCCACGTAACCCCGGGTCAGGATCGCCGCGGCCTTGACCGCGGCGGCGCCCGCGGCCGCGCAGGTCTCGCCCACGTCAAAGGGGGCCTGGCAGGTCCCGGCCAACATGATGCCGGCCACGGACACTTCCACCGGGCGCAGCTTGGGGTGCACTTCCTGGAGGAACCGGTCCGCGCCCACGGGAATCTTCATCTTCTCCACCAGGCCGGCAATGTTGTGGGGCTCCTGGCCCACTGCCAGCACCACCAGGTCCACCGGCACCTCCAGTTCTTCGCCGAAGGTCAGGACATCTTTCACTTTGACCCGCAATGGATGGCCCTTGGGGTCTGAATGTTTCAGGACCTGGGGCTCCTCGCCGGCCTCGAAGCGGAAAAATACCACCTGGTTCCGGGCCGCCTGGGTGTAGAGTTCTTCCTGTCCCCGTCCATAAGTGCGGATGTCCCGGTAAAAATCGAAGACCCGGGTGGCAGGGTAGTTTCCCCGGATCAGGTTGGTGGCGTGGAGC
>JBAZKX010000300.1:0-3924 GCA_041650575.1 Desulfobaccales bacterium | reverse complement strand
TAATCCCAGCGGTCCGGCGGCAGGCGGCTCAGGTTGCGGCGCAGGATGGTTTCGGCCCCCACTTCCCCGGCCAGCATCTTTTCGGCCCCCACCAGCCACGACGACGACGGCACCAGGTCCACCCCGGCCACCCCGGCGTCCTGCACCAACTCCAGCATCTCGCCATTGTCCGCAAAGATCCCCAGCACTCCCTTGCCGGCGTTCTTGACCCCGAACCACGCGGTCGTGGAATATTGCGGGTCAAGGTCGATGACCAGCACCCGCCGGCCCTTTTCCCCCAGGGCCGCGGCCAAGTTGACGCTGGTGGTGGTCTTGCCGCTTCCCCCTTTCTGGTTCGCAATGGCAAACGTTCTCATGGCGTGCCTTTCTCCCTCGTCACTCCATCCCCGGCGGCGGCTACCGCCGGAGCAGAGGCTGTGAGGCTCAGGTCATGGCCATCCCCCTAAAACAACAGCGCCCGAGCGCGGTCAAGACCTCATCGGGTCCGGAACGCTCGGGCTGCCAATCTTCAAAGGGAACGGCCTCATGCGGCGGCCTCCCGGTGGGTTTGTTTATTTTATCCACCTTGCCACAACCAGACCCGCCTGTCAACTTATGCTAACGGGGTGTGTCAATAGCACATACTGATGTCCGGTTGAGTTTTGTGATACCTTCACTTATCTTGTGAAAGTCTCGCTGGAGAGGGCAGCGCAGGGGAGCGAACTAATGCATGGCCGCCCGGGCCTTGATGGAAGCGGCTTCGCGGTTGCGGCCGATCTCCTGTAAGAACCCGGCATAGTTTTGCATCAGGCTGACCACATCCGGATCTTCAGGATTGAGATGGGCCTCGCAGATTTCCAAGGCCCACAGGTAAAAGGCTTCGGCCTCGGCATGCTGGCCCTGGGTATGGCGCAGGACGCCCAGGTTGTTAAGGGTCTGAGCCAGGGCCGGGTGCTCGGGGCCCTGCAATTTTTCCTGGATTCTGAGGACCTGTTTGAGCAGATGTTCCGTTTCGTGGAACTCCCCGAAGGCATATGAAAATTCCGCCGCGGCATTCAAATAGGTCAGATTGGTGGGCTGCAGGTCGGCGGCCTGCAGATAGTATTGCGTGGCCGCGAAAAAGTCGAAATTGGTCTCCTCTACGGCCCCGAGAAGGAAGGCGGCCTGCGCGGCTAGCCTTTTCCCCCGCGCCTCAGTCAACTGGGGGCTCGAGGCTCCGGCGACCGGTTGATAAACCCGGGCCTGGGCCTGCTTCAACAAGACCTTGGCCTTTCCGGTTTCACCCCGCTTCAAGGCCATGCGGGCCAGAAAAAACTGCTCCGGCTCGAATAGATCTTTGAGTTCCTCCAAGGCCTGGTAGAGGCCCTGGAGTCGCTTGATAAGCTCCTGATGTGTGGCTGGAGGGTCGGCCAGCTTCTTCTGAATCCTGGCGCGAAAATGCTCCAGGACTGCCTGGAGCCCAAAATCCAACCCCATCCTCTCGCCATCATCCCTCAACTCTTTTTCCCGGCAGATGAGGATATTTTGCAGGTGAGCCGGGTCGAATTCAAACGGCGCGGCCTCCTCGTCCGGCTTAAGCCGGTGGCTCTCATATCTCCGGCGGAGGATGGCTAACGTGCGGCGGTTGATAAAGATGGAAACGTTGCAGATGATGATCCCCAACGCCACTCCGGCGCACCAGATGAACCAAAGGCAGGTGAGGATCGGCAACAGGTTTTTCTGGGCCAGTTCCAGGAAGGATTCCAGGATGTCCATAATTCGCCCTCCGGTGCACCACCAAGGCCCGCGGCGGCAATTTCGGGTTAAGCCTTGCTGAGGTTGCCGGTCGGATTTCGATTGTCTGAATTATTCATCCAGGGACCGCGGAAGGCAATAAGGGAAAGACTAATTCTGGGCTTCTGAATCCATGAATTAGAGCTTCGAACTCCGCATATGGAGGGAAGTAGCAACGGGCGCCGGGCCAGGGCGGGGCGGTTCACCCGGCCTCGGGAAGTCCTGAATCGCTGGCGGGCTGTGAGTTTTGACGGCCGCGGGCGGCAAGGACCGTCAGTTCCCGCCGGGTTCAAGCCATTTCGTGGCCTTCCTGCTCAATAGCCGTACACGGTCGAGTTACGCCTTCGCCGCTCAGGGCCTCGCCGCCCGGCAACGGGGCCGGGTCCACCATCACCATGGCGCCGCATACGGTGCAAGCCGCCACCGCCGCTGGCCTCTGGCGCGGGGCCGGAGGATCGGCGGTAATCACCGAAGGACGGAATCTTTCCAGGCGATGTCCCAGCCGGGTGGCGAGCTGCCGGGCTTCCCGTCTTAAACGTTCCATTCTGGTCATGGCGCCTCCTGTCTGATCAGGGGGATTGGTGCGATTGCCGACTTTTCTTCAGGAGAATCAGCCTTGTTACCCAAAAAATAATAAGCTTGTGCTAAAATGCAAGCTAATGGAGTGAAGATTTCGGAGCAGGCCGCGCCTTCATTTCAAAGGAGCATCCGATGATTGGCTATCTGGTAATCCTGGCAACTGTGTTGTTAAGCCTGGCGGCGGCCCCGGCCGCGGCGGGGAAGAACCCCAGGTTGTGGGAATTAAAACAAGCCGTGGCTGCCAATCCGCAAGACCCCCAGGCGCATTACAACCTGGGATTGAAGTATGAGAGCCTGGGCAAAACCAAGCAAGCCGCGGCGGAGTACAAACAGGTCCTGAGCCTCAAGCCGAACGACGGCAAGGCGCTCTATAGCCTGGGACGGGCCCTGGGCGAACTCGGTGAGACCGGACAGGCTATCGATATCCTCAAGCAGGCGGTGAAACTCAACCCGGATGCGGCCGAAGCCCGGAGTCTGCTGGCGGCGGCCTACAACCGGCAGGGGACGAGGCTCATGGAACAGGGTAGCCTGAGCGCGGCCCGGGAGGCCTTGGAGGCCGGCATTCAGGTCAAGGGAGACCCGGCCGAGACCGAGGCCCTCCGCAATAATCTGGGGTGCCTCTACGTCCGGGAGAACCGCCTGGATCAGGCGGCCGAGACCTTCCAGGAAGTGCTCCGCCAAAATCCCAACGTGCCTCAGGCGCGCTACAACCTGGCCTTGCTTAACTATGCCCAGGGGGACTACCAGGCGGCCTCCCGGCAATTATTTGCTTTAAAGGGTCTAGACCCCGGCATGGCCGGAGAGCTGGCGGATTACCGCTTCCGGATTCAAACCTCCACGGATTGGGCCCCTCCGGTCAAAACCATGCTGACGTTTAAGGGCAGTCCACTCCTAATCAAGGGCAGCATACCTTCGGATTACGAGGAGTAGGCTGACTTGACCGAATTTTTGGGCCGCCGCTCCTGGCGGTCTGACGATCAGCCAGCCGAAGTATTTCATTAACCATCCTTATCCTCAGCCTTTCCCGCAAAAACCGGTCAATCCCCATTTGACTTTGCCGGGGGCCTTTGGGATAATAATTTCTTGGAAATATCGCTCTGTTAGCCCTAAGGAGATGCGCATGGCCATTGAAGAATTCCCCCGGATGAAACGTCTGCCTCCCTATGTCTTTGCCACCGTCAACGCTCTGAAGATGATGGCCCGGCGCCGGGGAGAAGACATTATCGATTTGGGAATGGGCAATCCCGACCTGCCTACTCCCCAGCATATCGTGGACAAGCTTGTCGAAGCCGCGGGCAAGGGGGCCAATCACCGTTACTCGGCCTCCAAAGGCATTACTCGGCTGCGGGTGGCCATTTCTGACTGGTACAAGCGGCGCTACGACGTGGACATCGATCCGGAAACCGAGGCCATCGCCACCATCGGGGCCAAAGAGGGGCTGTCCCACCTGGTCCTGGCCACGGTGGAGCCCGGGGACGTGGTGCTGGTGCCCAACCCCACCTACCCGATCCACTCCGCCTCCGTGGTCATCTCCGGCGGGCAACTGGTGAGCATCCCCCTGTCGCCGGACCGGGACTTCTTTGAGGACCTGGC
>JBAZKX010000299.1:0-3929 GCA_041650575.1 Desulfobaccales bacterium | reverse complement strand
CCTGGCTGGGTTTCCTGGTCTTCTTTACCCTGAGCCTGGGGCTAGGGCTGCCCCTGTTTATCCTGGCCCTCTTCTCCGGCAGCCTGGAACGCCTGCCCCGCTCAGGGGAGTGGATGCTCTGGGTGCGTAAGCTCATGGGCTGGGTGCTCCTCGCCATGGCCGCTTATTTTGTCCGGCCTCTCCTGCCCAGTAGCCTCAGCACCGCGCTGATGGCGGGGCTGGCCCTGGCCGCGGCCATCCACCTGGGTTGGCTGGATCGCTCCAAGGCCGGCTTTCGGGGTTTCGCGTGGCTCAAGACCGCCGCGGCCCTGGCGGGGGTGATTATCGCCACCTTCCTCGTCGGCTCCTGGGCCTTCCGGGGGCCCGGGGTCACCTGGCAGCCCTACTCGGATCAAACCCTGGCCCAGGCCAAGGAGGCCCGCAAACCGGTGGTTATCGATTTTTACGCCACCTGGTGCACCCCCTGCCGCGAGTTGGACGAGATTACCTTTCATCATCCCGAGGTGGTGAAACTGGCGGAGCGGGATTTTGTCATGCTCAAGGTGGACCTCACCCAGAAAGGCAATCCGGTGCATCAGCGCCTGCTCAGCCAGTACGACATCAAAGGAGTGCCCACGGTCCTCTTTCTGGATCAGCAGGGCAATGAGTGCCCGAACCTGCGGCTGATGGATTTCCTGCCGCCGGAGCAGATGCTGTCCCGCCTGGCGGTCTTAACCAAGAAATAAAAGGAGAAAGGAGAAGCGCCTTGCTCAAGATCAGGGTATTTATGAACGATCCCTGCGGCCTGACCTGAAAACGGCTCCACGAGATGCTGCCCAGGTTGGGCGCGAAATACGCGATTGACGTGGAAACCGTTACCAGGTCCAGGGAGGAATACCAGAGTGACGCCTACAAGGCCTTGGGCCTGCCCGCGGCCCCTGCGGTGCTGGTCGAAGACGAACTGGCCGGCCAGGGGCCGGGCCTTTCCGAAGAAAAGCTAGAAGCGGTTATCCGCCGGCATCTGGGGCTGCTGGCGTAGGTCCCTTAAGTCTCAAAGGAATGAAAGGGGCAGCCATGCCCGGTAGACAAAAAACCATGATAAACCAATGAGGCAGGCTTTTTGCCAAGCCCGCCCCCTTGGGCTAGGTTAACTGGATGCCTTACTTCTCCTTGGGCTTTTCAGCCTGCTGCTGGGGTTTGGCAGCTTCGGCGCTGCCTTTCTTCAAGGCGCAGCCGCAGCCACAGGTGCTTTTCTGCTCAGCCATCTTGCTCACCTCCTTTCTGATTAGGTATTTAATTAATAACTTAATTAGATTGAGAAAAAAAAGCGCGCCTTTATTTGGGCTTCAGCTCTTTGATCCTCTGGCGGACGTTTTTCAGCTCTTTTTGCAGGTCCTGTTCGTACTGCTCCAGGGCCTCCAAAGGGTTATCGCGTCGCTCCTGTTCTTTCCACCCGCCGCTGCCCTGGCAGCCACAGGTGCAGACTTCCGACAGCAGGCGACGGTATTTTTCCAAGGTTTCAGGATTGACAGCATACGGTATCCAATATCCCTTGCGCTCGCTCCGGACCAGTCCGGCTTGTTTCAAGATCTTGAGATGCTGCGAGGCCGCCGCGGGAGTGATGCCCGACAGTCTGGCAATTTCTTTGGCCCCCAAAGGTCCCTGGGTCTTCAAGAGTTCAAGAATCTTCACCCTGGTTTCCACGGCCAGGGCCTTGAACATTTCGGAGATTTCCCATTCCATAAGCGACTTCCGATTAAGCAATTAAGTGATTGCTTAAATATATATTACTGCAGCAAACCCTTGTCAAGGCCTTTTTGAAAAAATGTAGCCCAAAGGAGTAAACCCATGCTTAAAGTCAGATTTTTTATGAACGAGCCCAATGGCAAGCCCTGAAAGCACTTCCAGCAGATGCTGCCCAGGTTGGGCCAAAAGTATGCCATTGAGATCGAGACCATTTCCAAGCCTATCGCTGAGTACCAGACGGACGAGTATTTCGAGCTGGACCTGCCGACGGCTCCCGCGGTGATGGTGGCCGAAGAGATCGTGGTGGAAGGAGCCGATGTGGCGGAGGGCGCGCTGGAGGCCGTGATCTGCCGGCATTTGGGGCTGCCGTTGCCTGCGCCCGCCAAACGGGGATTTATCAAGCGCCTCTTCGGCCAGTAAGGCCGGCATCCCAATTATAGAGATGAGGGCATTGCAGAGAGGATATTAATATGGGCCGGGGCCTCACCGACCGGAGCCGCTTTCCTGCTGACCGCAGCCCGTCCTTTAGTCCCCGGGAAGATCATCCCAAAGCTGTCCCCCGGGTCGGGGTCTAGCCGCGCCCCGGCGGGGTGTTCAGGTCCCCGTCGGAGCGAGTTTCCCTATCACATGCTGATATTGAAGCCTTGGGGTCCGATGTTCAGTTGCACCCCCTGCTGCACCGCGTAGAGGTTGATGATCACGCCGCTCTGATTCTGCATTTTCAGGCCGGCCACCCCTCCGGCCAGGGTGATGCCCGCGCCCACCGCGGCATAATTGCCGGCAAACTGCTGGAGATTCGTCATGTTATAGACATTACCCACCGCGCTGATGGAGGCAATCCCGACATTGCCGACGCTGAGGCCATCGATCTTAAAGAGATGGGTCTTCCCCTCGAACCTCAGGACGCCGCTCCCCGAGCTGAAGCCGACACCTGCGGCAAAGCTAGTCATGTCAATAGACACGGATCCGACGGGGTAATAAGGTCCTTGGGTGTTCCCCGGCGATACCGCCAGCAGGAGAAGGGCCGCCATGGCCAGACTGAAGAAAATCCGTTTTGCGCGCATCATTCCCATCCTTTCTCTTTCTGAAATGTAACGGACATTGTTCCGCAGAACTTAAATTAAGCCGCGGCGGGGTAATGTCAAGGGTTATTTCAAGCGAGGCGCGCCTCATCGGCACAGCAGACTGAGCCCCGCGGGCAGCCGGCGGGTTTTTCCGGTCTTCCGGCAGAATGATCCTGGCCGAATTCGGGAGGGTCATCTATAATGGGAACCTGCACGGCAAATCCGGCCACAACTCGGAAGGAGGATCGAGACGGTGAATCCCTTCTTGGTGCTGTTTTCTCTGATCACGGCCATCAGTGTGGCCGTTTCCGCAAGTTTGATGCTGATTCGCCGGAAAATGGGACCGGAAAAGCGCGGTCAGGAAGACATCCGCTCCTCGGTCTTCAGTTTTTTCACGACTCTCTACGCCTTTTTATCGGCTTTGCCTCGTCACCCTGTGGTCCGCGTTTCTTACGGCCAAGGCGGACGTCACCCGGGAAGCCGATGCCATCATGATCGCCTACCGTACCGCCAAGAACCTGCCCGGGTCCGAGGCCTTCCGTCAAGACGCGGTGAAATATCTCAAGTCGGTTATCGACGTGGAATGGCCCCAAATGCAGCTAGGGTCCATGAGCCCTGAGGCCAGCCGGCATTTCGACCGCCTGTGGTCCGACCTTTATGCACTTAAGGGCGACACCGATATGATCAGCCAGATTTACAGCAGCCTGACGGAAGCCGGCCGCCAGCGCCTGGCCCGATCCATCCTGTTAGAAGGCAATCTCTATCCGCCGATCTGGGTGATTCTCATCTTTGGCCTGGTTTCGGTAGTTTTTGGCCTGTATTATATTAACCGCCAGCAAACCGTAGTCTCGTTGATCTTTGAGTTTATGGCGATCTTCCTTTTGCTATCCTGTCTCTATTTTATTTACGATCTCGACATGGGGTGGGCCCGGATGAAGGGAAAGAAGAAACATCAGTTGCGGTTCTATCTGGGGCTGGCCTGCTTCGGGCTCTCCTTGATTTTGCCCCTGTTCGGCATCCTGGTGGCCTGGCTGCCCCTGTCCCTGGCGGCCAAAGCCACGATCATCGCCCTGTTGACGGTAGGAGGACCGGAGTTGCTCGGCATCCTGGCGGTGATCTGCCTGGGCAAAGAAAACCTGC
>JBAZKX010000298.1:0-3935 GCA_041650575.1 Desulfobaccales bacterium | reverse complement strand
CCCGAAGAAATGGTCCGCCCCCGGGATCACCCTGATCTCAGGCCGCGCCTGCGCCTCCGGCCACAAGGCCATGAGGCGCGCCAGCGGGCAGAGCTCATCATGGTCCCCCACCGCGATGAGCTTGAGCCCGGCGCCCGGGGCAGAAAGTTCAGGTCCATGAAGGCAACGGGCGGCGCGATGAGGATGGCCCCGTCCACCGCGAGTCCCTGGAGCAGGGCCCTGGCCACCACCGCGGCCCCGAAGGAATAGCCCACCACGTAATAAGGCGCGGCGGCCCGGGATTTCAGGAACTCCACCGCCGCGGCCACATCCACAGCCTCCTCCACCCCGTCGCCATAGGTCCCGGTGCTGCGCCCTACCCCCCGGAAATTAAAGCGCAGCGCGCTCATATCCCGGGCCGCCAGGGCCCGCACCGCGGTCCACACCACGTTGTTGGCCATACTGCCCCCGAACAGGGGATGGGGATGGGTAATCACCGCGCCGCCGGGCCCGGTCCCCGGCGTCAACCTGCCTTCCAGGGTGATCCCCGGCCCCGGGATGCTCACCGATTCTTCCATGCCTGTCCTCCGCGATCCAAGGCATCATAGCACAGCCCTTCAGGCCAGAAAGCTGCGAAAAAAACAGCGGCCGGCAGGCCGCTGCACAAGGGGTATATATTATAGTTTATTTCATCCCGCCAAAGAGGGCCAGAGCTTCGGTTTCGCTGAACGCCTGCAGGGTCTCGGTTTTAGCGCCGTATTTCGCCGCTAACGGGATGAGGATTTTGGCTACGGTTTCGGCGTTGGGGGCCTCCAAGATGCACATTTCATCGTACTGCCCCATTAATAAATACCAGCCTTTGATTTGCGCCCCCCTATCCGTGACAAATTTCTTCATCTCCGCGGCCGCGGCGGGCGCATCTTTCATTCCGGCTAAAGTCTTCTCTGTCCATTTGGCCAATACCACGAATGTCGCCATTTTCCTGACTCCTTCGTTTATTTTTGATCTCTATAGCTGTCCCTTTTTAACATAATAATTATCCCCCTGATGTCAATTATTGAACATCCTTAGCAATATCACCTCCCGGCCCCGATGGTGGGACGGTTTTTGATGGATTTGCCGGTCGCAGATGCGATATGATTCAAAAGGCTTTGCCCAGCCGATACCCTTTTAGGCCCGAGCGCACACGATGACAGAGACGAAAATCGGATTTGTGGGAACAGACGGAAGAACCTTGCTGGCCGCGCTGGAGACCAGCCGCTCCAAGAGCGAACTCTATCCCGGCGCCTATCGCGGCGTCGTGGTCAAAGGCACCGGCGCCATGGAGCCCTTTGCCCAAAAAATGGGCTGGCCCATCGATTTCATCCCGGTGTCCGACAACTCCGCCGAGGCCTACGGCGCGGCCTTGATTAAGGCCTTTGAGGAAGAAAGGCTGGACGTCGCCCTGGTCATGCCCGAGGGCCTGCTGTTTGAGGGTCTGGTGGACCGGGTGATTGAGGCCGGGTACGACAGTCGCATTATCGGCCTGGATAGGAAAGGGGCGGAGTATGAGGCCGACAAGATCGCCTGCAAGCGTTACTGCCAAGAGGTCGGGATTCCCGTGGCCCCGGCCTGGGCCGAAGTGGAAGCCCGGGATTATCCCGCGGTTTTAAAGACCTGCCTGGCCTACCTCCACGACTTCGGCGGCGCGGTCTTAAAATATCCCTACAGCGCCGGCGGCAAGGGTGCCCGGATCATCCTCAACACCTGGGACATCAAAGAGGTGTACGACGTCCTCCTGAAGGACTATAAGGACCCCTACACCCGGGCCTGCGGCAAAAAAAATCCCTGGCCACTGCTCATCGAGGCCCGCATGTCCGGGGTGGAAATCAGCTTCACCATCCTGGTGGATAAACTCGGCCACTATCAAATCCTGCCCACCGCCATGGACTACCCGGAGCGCTTCGACCGGCCCCCGGGCCTGGACAACCCCATCACCGGCGGCATGGGCTCCATTTCGCCCCACCCCATGGAATCGCCGGCCCTGATCGAGTTGGCCGATGAAACCCTGGCCCGGCCCCTCATCCAACTCCTGAAAGCCCAGGGGACCCTGCGCCCCTGCGTCCTCTACCCGGGTTGCTTCGTCTCCTTCGACGGCAATTTCCAGCCCCGGGCCCTCCGGGTCTGCGAAATCAACATCCGTCCCGGAGAGCCCGAGTTTCAGCCCGTGGTCAAGCGCCTGCGCAACCTGGGGGCGCTGGTTACAGCCATGGCCGCCGGGAACCTCCATGAGGTGGCCCCGGAAGTCAGGGCCGACCAGGTCTCGCTGTGTATTGCCCTGGTCACCGGGCCGGGCGGCCCCCAGCAGCAGAAAGGCTACCCCTGGTCCCTGACCAAGGGCGAAGTGGTGGAGATGGACTTCGATTATCTGGACAAGAAGAAGCTCACCATCATGCCGTCGGCCATGGATTACGTCGAGGGCGTCTTCAAATCCGACGGCTCCCGGGTGGCGTATCTCTTGGCCAACGCCACCGTCAAGGCTAACCAGACCCTGGGACAGGCCGCCGAGATCCTGCGCCAGAAACTGCTCAACGCCTTCGATAACGGCAAGATCCGGGTGATCCCCCGGGAAGATGAGCAGGGCAACCGCCTGGCCCTGCGCCGGGACATCGGTGTCCACTACCTCAAGGCCGAAGCGCTTAAATGCAGTTGCCAGTAGTCAGTAGCCAGTAAAAGCAGTGGTCAGTTGTCAGTAATAAAACCTCCGCCTGCCTCGATAGCCCTAAGTCGGAGGCGGAATATCATGCCCCTACTGCTCCAACAGCTATTATAAGCTCATAGATTTAAAAACTGACCACTGACCACTGGCAACTCACTACTGCCCTACTGCACCTGATCCTCTTCCACCTGGAATTTCAGGGTTTCCGGCCGGTTGGTGCTGTCGATGTAGCGGTTCCAGATATCCCGCAGGTCCTGGATCGCCCGTTTCACGTCCAGCTCCAGCCCCGCGGCCCGCAATTGCCCCAGGCCGTAATAGAGTTCGTTGAGGAGGCGGATCTGGGTGATGCTCACCACCTGCTCAAAGGCATCGTCGGCCAGGGATTTCAGGTCCAGCTTTTCCAGTTCGCTCAGCTCATTCAGGATTTCCATGGCAATGCCGGTGAGCAGGTCTTGGTAATAGTGGGGGCCGCTCAGGTCGATCTTGCGGCCCCGGCTCATGGTGATGGCGGGGGGCGCGCCCATTTAGCAGGCCGGCCCCTTTTCCGACAGATAATGGTAGATGGCCCCGTCGTACTCGTGGGTCAGCTTGAAGACCTTTCGGGCCAGCAGGAAGCGGGTGCTGATGTTGGTGGCCCCCTTGTTCAGCTTCATTTCGGCCATGATATGCGGATAATCCGCCGGGTCCACCACCACGGTCACGGCCTCATAGTTCTTGGCCGCCGCCCTCAGCATGGTGGGGCCGCCGATGTCGATGTTTTCGATGGCGTCTTCCAGGGTGCAGCCGGGCTTGGCCACGGCTTTTTCGAACTGGTAGAGGTTGACCACCACCAGGTCAATGGGCTTGATGCCGTGGGCCGCCATCTGCTCCTGGTGGCTGACAAGATCCCGGCGCCCAAGGATGCCGCCGTGGACCTTGGGATGTAGGGTCTTGACCCGGCCGTCCAACATCTCGGGGAAGCCGGTGAAGTCCGAGACCTCCACCACGGGGACGCCGTTGTCCCGCAGGAGCTTGGCGGTGCCGCCGGTGGACAGGATTTCTATCTGGTAGCCCGCCAGAAATTTGGCGAATTCCACCAGGCCGCTCTTATCGGTAACGCTCATCAAGGCCCGGGATATGGGTTTCATGGGGTTCCTCCGTTTAGGGTGTTTCGGCAATTTTTCTTCAGGGGACGGTCTGGTAGGGGCGGGTTTTAAACCCGCCCCTACATCGGAAAACCTACTATAGACGCCCAATTTCCGCAAGACCGGAAAGACCT
>JBAZKX010000297.1:0-3942 GCA_041650575.1 Desulfobaccales bacterium | reverse complement strand
GACCGTGGGCTCCTGGATGGTGGTGTAGGGGTAGCTCGACGGCGTCTGCCGGTAGAGCTTGGCCCCGTAGCCGCCCAACTCCGCGGTTTTTTCCACCAGGACCACCTGGTAGTCGTTGTTGGCCGCCTCCAAGGCCGCAGTCAAACCGGTGACGCCGCCGCCGATGACCAGGATGGTCTTGTCGCATTCGGTCTGGTAGGGCTCGGGCAGCTCCGATTTTTTGACCTTGGCGCAATACATGCGCAGGTAATCTTCGGCCAGATTCTGGGTTTCTTCGTTGTTGGGCTCATGGGTCCAGACCACCAATTCCCGGATATTACACCGTTCCACGATGGCATTGGGGAAGTCCAGCTCTTCGTATTTTACCCGGGGCGAGCAGGCCGCGATGACCATGGCATTGATGCCGTCGCCTTCCGGCTTCATGTCCTCGAGGACCATGGCCCGGGCCTCGGGGCTGCACATGATGTCATGCTCTTTGATATATTGGATCTTGCCTTCTTTCTTGATGGTCTTCTTGAGGCTTTCGAAATCGATGGCCTCGCCGATGCCACAGCCCTTACACAGGTAGACTCCTAATTTTTTCTCCATCATGACCTCCTGCCCGCGGCGATGAGACTCTTGAGGGCGGCGCCGGTGGCATCTTCATTGGATTTCATGACATCCAGGGGCCCCTTCAAGGTGCCTACGGCGAGAATTCCCGGCGGCAGCAGTTCCTGAATAATAAAGCCGTCCGGAGTGTAGGATAGCGGCAGGGGGAAGGGCGATGCTTTGGTGGAAGGCACCATGCCCGCCGCCAACACCACCATATCGAAGACCATGCTCTGCTTGTCGCCCACGGCGGTATCTTCGGCCACCACCACGACGTTGTCCGTCCCGGGCTCCTGGGTGATCTTGGCCACCTTGCCCCGGATCAGATGCACTTTTTCATCGTCCCGCACTTTCCAATAGAACTGCTCATAGCGGCCCGGGGAACGAATATCGATATAGAAGATGTAAATCTCCGCTTCCGGGTTCTTCTCCCGCAGGTAGGTCGCCTGTTTCAGGGAAGCCATGCAGCAGATGTAGGAGCAATAGGGCAGGTGGTTCTCGTCGCGGGAACCGGCGCACTGGACAAAAGCCACTTTTTGCGGGGCCTGCTGGTCGCTGGGCCGCAGGATCTGACCGCCGGTGGGGCCGTTGACCGCGGCCAGGCGCTCCATCTGCATGTTGGTGATGACATTGGCCACCTGGCCGAAGCCGAGGTTGTCAGCCTTGGCGATGTCATACGGTTCCCAGCCGCCGGCCATGATGATGGCGCCGACGTTGAAAGTCAGGATCTGCGGCTTCATGTGCAGGTCGATGGCGTCGTACTTGCAGGCCTCCATGCACTTCTGGGCGCAGTCGCCGCTGCATACGGTCTTGTCGATGACGTACTTTTGCGGGAAGGCGTAATCAAAGGGGATAAAGGCCGCCTTGGTCTTATCCAACCCGAAGTTGAAATCATTGACCCGCCACTCGGTGCAAGCCTCGGCGCAGGCGTTGCAGGCCACGCACCGGTCGTTGACATAGCGGGGGTGCACCTTAACGGTGACATCAAAGTCTCCTGCCGTACCGCTGACCTGGGTAACTTCCGCCATGGTGTAAAACGTGATATTCGGATTTTCTTTGATCCGGCGGAATTGGATTTCCAGGCCGCAAGTGGGAGGGCAGAGCTTGGGGAAATATCGGTGGAGTTGGGCAACCCGGCCGCCCAGGTAGGGAGCCTTCTCGGTGATGATCACCTGAGACCCCGCTTCCGCCGCTTCTACGGCCGCGGTGAGACCGCTGATGCCTCCCCCGATGACCAGAATCTTGCGATCATTGGCGTTCACACAAGTCCTCCTTCAGGACATTTGGGAGCCCGGGCCGCGGCCAGATTCGGCGCGTACCCAAACCCTCAAGTTCATATACCTCCAATATAACATTGTGAATAGAAGTGCAAGCGAAATTTCTGGGGAGGGACCGTAGAATGATAACCTCCTCCTAAAAAAATGGCCGTGGCTGGCTGCCGCCACGGCCAAGCATCAAACGCCCGGAGCCCCGGGAAACCCGGAGCCCCGAAACGCTCAGAGGTTAGACCAACTGCTTGTAAGGCTCAGTCTCGAACTTCCACTCGTTGGTCTTCATATTGTACGAGGAAATGGTGAAGACCCTCCACTTGCTGTCGTCGATGGACAGGAAGTCGGAGCGGTAGTAGTAACCGGGGTAACGGCTCTCTTCCCGGAACAGGATGTGGCGCAGATGGGCCTCACCGGCCAGGATGCGGTGATACTGTTCCCAGGCCCGCATCAGTTCGTGCAGGTCCCGAGCTGCCAACCGGGTAGCGTCTTCTTTCAGCAGGGTGAGGCGCTTCAGGCCCTCTTCCAGGCTGGGTTTGTTGGTCATGTACATGGTGGAGCAACCGGCGACATACTCGTCCATCAGCTTCTGCAAGCGGGTCTGGACCTGCTTGGGCAGCAGATAGTTGGGGTTGATCTCCGGGGCGCTGGTGTAGTCTTTGTACTTTTCGTAGATCTCGAAGGGCAGGTAGATATCGGCGATGACTTCGTCGATGTTCTGCGCCGCTTCCAGCTTGTCGTTCTTGTGGTCCAGGATGAAGGCCAGGGCGCCCTTGGCGGCCATGCGGCCTTCGACGTGAGCGCCGGAGGAGAACTTGTGCCCGGAGGCGCCGACGCCGTCACCGGCGGTGAACAGACCTTCAACGGTGGTCATGCGGTCATAGCCCCAGAACCAGTTCTCGGGCGCGCCCATGTAGCCCTTGGAGGGGCCGGACACCCACAGACCGGCGCAGCCGGCGTGAGAACCGAGCAGGTAAGGCTCGGAGGGGATGATCTCAGACGGCACCTTGTCGGGCTCCATGTTGAAGGAGGCCCACAGGCAGGCGGCGGAGATGGACATATCCAGGAAGTCTTCCCAAGCTTCGGCTTCGAGGTGCTTGAGCTCTTTCTTGGAGAGGACCTTGGCCAGTTCGGCCATGGCCTTGTCGGTGTGCATCATGATGGGGCCGCGGCCAGCCCGCATTTCCATCATGGCTGCATGGTTCCGCAAGCAGGTGCCCGGAGCATCGGCGTAACCGGGGTAATCTTTCTTGACCTGTTCCCAGTTCTTGGCCATATAGTCTTCGCCATAACCGTTGGTGGCCTGGGCTTTGAAGAACAGGAACCAGGCGCCGACCGGGCCGTAACCGTCTTTAAAACGGGCCGGGACGAAACGGTTTTCCATCAGGACCATCTTGGCGCCGATTTCAGCGGGCATAGCATAGGTGGAGCCGGCGTTCAATACGGGGTACCAGGCACGACCCTGGCCTTCACCCACCGACCGGGGCCGGAAGACGTTGACCACACCGCCGCAGGCGATGATCATGGCTTTGCATTTGAAGACGTAGGTCTTGTGCTCACGCACGCTGAAACCCACGGCGCCGCATACGCGGTTGCTGTTGTTCTTGTCGGTCAACAGCTTGACGATGAAGACGCGCTCGTAGATGTTGTCCATGCCCAGGGCGTTCTTGGCGGCTTCGGCCACGATCACCTTGTAGGACTCACCGTTGATCATGCACTGCCAACGGCCGGACCGGACGCACTTACCGCCATCGGCCAAACGGGGCAGACCCTCGTCTTTGGCGACCTGACCGTCAACGGTGTGGCCTTCGGCGTCTTTCTGCCAGATGGGGAGACCCCAATCCTGAAAGTCCTGCACGGTCTGGTCGACGTGGGCGCCGACGCTGTAGACCAAGTCTTCACGGATGATGCCCATGAGGTCGGTGCGGACCATGTTGACGTAATCGGCAACCTTGTTCTCGGGGCCGATATAGGTATTGATGGCGGACAGGCCCATGGCCACGGCGCCGGAGCGATCCATGGCGGCTTTGTCAACCAGGGTAACTTTCAGGCCGGCCGCTTTGGCCCAGGCAGCAGCTTCAACCGC
>JBAZKX010000296.1:0-3954 GCA_041650575.1 Desulfobaccales bacterium | reverse complement strand
TAGGCCCCGGCGGAGACGCTCCGGGTCGGCCATTACCCGGGCCGCGGGAGCGACGCCGGGAAAACTGCAGAAACGGCAACTGGCATTACAGGCGTTGGTAACGGCAATCTGGCAAAAACCGGGTCCTCCCTGGAGCATCAGGCGGAGGAGCTCCCTGGCGGTCATGGACAGCGCTTGCCCTCGGCCGCGGTAGCCTTCTCGCATTGACGGCGCTTGAACATGAAGCTGAAGAACTGGCGGCCTTCCTTGAGCAGGCGGCGGCGCTCCGCCGGGTCTCGCAGCATCACCAGGGCGGCCCGGGCCATGTAGCGGGGCCGGAAGTAAAACCGGCGATAGAAGCGGGGCACGGCCTGGAAGATTTCGGCCGCGGCTATGCCGGGATAATCCACCACGCACTGCTGATAGCCGGTGGAGCCGTTGACCAGGGCGTCATCCTGGAGAAAGCCCTGGTCCCGGCAAAAGTCATAGAATTCCGTGCCCGGATAGGGGGTGGCCAGGGAGACCTGGATGGTGTCCGGGTCCAGTTCACAGGCAAAGCGCATGGAGGCCTCGATGGACTCCTTGGTCTCGCCCGGCAGGCCCACCATGAAGGTGCCGTGGATCTGGATGCCGAGTTCCCGGCACCACTTGGCCAGGCGGCGGCCCAGATCCAGGGTGACGCCTTTGCGGATATTCTTCAAAACCTGGGGGTCGCCGGTCTCAAAACCCACCACCAGCAGGCGCAGCCCCCCCTCTTTCATGGCCTTCAGGGTCTCATACGAGGTGTTGGCCCGGGCGGTGGCGGACCAGACGAAGTTGAGGGACCGAAATTCCCGGCTGAGTTGCCGGGCCCGTTCGCCGTCGGCGGTAAAGGTGTCGTCGTCAAAAAAGATTTCCGCGGCTTGGGGAAACAGCTCCAGGGACCGGCGGACTTCGGCCACGACGTTGGCAACGCTCCTAACCCGGTAACGCCGGCCGGTAAAGGTCTGGGGCCAGAGGCAATAGACGCAATGGCCCGGGCAGCCCCGGCCGGTATAGAAGGAGACGTAGGGATAGCGCAGGTAGGGAATCTCGTAATGTTCCATGGTCAGATCCCGATGATAGATCTCGGTGACCATGGGCAGGGCGTCCAGATCCTCGATATAGGGGCGGTCCGGATTGTGGCGGATGCGGCCGCCCTCCTGATAGCTGATTCCCAGGATGTCCTTCCAGGGGCGGCCCTGGGCGGCTTCGAGGACGGCGTAGTCGAACTCCCGGCGGGCGACAAAGTCCACCTGGGGGCCAGCTTGCAAAGATTCCTGGGGCAGGATGCTCACCTGGGGACCCACCAGCCCTACCGTGAGCCGGGGGTTTTTGGCCTTGAGACGGCTGACCGTAGCCAGATCGTGGGTAAACGACGGCTGGGTGGTGAAGAGTACGGCCAGATCGAAATCCGGGGCCAGGCCCGCCACCTGGTCAACGGTCAGATTTTCCGGCGGCGCGTCCACCACCCGGGACTCCGGAATGAGACCGGCGGGGTAGCACAGCCAGGTGGGATACCAGAAGGAAGTGACTTCGCGAGTGGCCTGATAACGGGAACCGGCGCCGCCGTCAAAATCCTGGAAGGATGGCGGGTTAAGCAACAAGGTGCGTTTCATGATGCCCCTTAATCTCAGAGGATGGTCCACGGAAGCCATGGGCATACCCGGCCCGGACGCCAAGCCGGCGCCGGCCGGGTCCAACGGTCCCCGCGCACCTGTAAAGATGGAAAAATTCTATCCGAGGTTAGCGGCTTTGTCCAGGGAATAGCAGGAGCGCGGCGGTCCGGATGCTTATGGCGAAAGGAAATGCGGGGATTCCGCCGACCTCGATGAAACGCGGCGCCAGTGCGGGATTACGGGGCGGAAACCCCGGACCGCCGGGCCTTGATAATGGCCGTGACCTTTTCCCGCACCACCTGCCGCATGTGGAAAAGATCCTCTCCCATGGCGCAAGTCGTAAAATATTGTTCGATCCTGCTCGGATTGTGCCACAACATTCCGAGCAACTGGGTCCAGAACTGGCCCCGGTACGCCGGAAGGACGCCCTGCCGCCAGACAATGGCGGAAACAGCCCGGAGCGTCCGGCGCCAAATCATGCCCCGGTCGGGAAGGTTTTCCCGGCGTGGGGGGTTGCCTGCCGCGCTTGCCGGCTCCCGGCGAACCGGCTTCATTGCCAGATAATAGCGGTAAGCCCTCGCCAGATAGCGGGAGGGGTCATACAGATAATCCCAGGCATCGGCGTATTCCTGCATGATCTCGGCTTCCGGCCGCTCGGGTTCGTAGTTCATGGCCGAGAGGGTGCCCCCGTCATGGCCCACGTCCAGGCGCAGCCTGCCTTCTTTCTCCAGTCGATCCCACAGGCTGGTATGCGGCGGGGCCTGAAGGACGCCCAGCATCGCCATGGGTATGGCAGTCTGCTCCATGAAAGAGCAGATCCGCTGGCCGGCTCCTTGCTTTTCCCCGTCCAGGCCAATAATGAAACTCCCTATAACCGTTATACCTTGCTGCTTGAGGTTGTTGAGAGATTCCAGGAGCGGATTCTTGATGTTGTGATATTTGTGGCTGGTTTCGAGCACCTTCTCATCCGGAGACTCGATCCCAATAAAGACTTCCTTGAGATTGGCCCTGGTCATGAGATCGACCATTCCGGGATCCTGCCCCAGGTTCACCGAGGCCTGCGTCATAAAGGCGAAAGGCTCGCCCCGGCGCTTCGACCAGGGGGTGATTTCCTGCAGGAGGGCGCGGGCGCGTTTCTTGTTGCCGATGAAGTTGTCGTCGCAGATGAACACCATGCCTTCGGCCCCGAGCTGGTAGAGGGTTTCCAGCTCGGCTATGACCTGTTTCGGGGTCTTGTAGCGGGGAGTTCGACCGAAGAGGTTCACCACATCGCAAAATTCGCAATCAAAAGGGCATCCCCGGGAAGTCTGGATCGTCAGGCCGTTGTAATCGTTCAGGTTCAACAGATCAAAGCGCGGGATCGGCGAAGTAGCCATATCCGGCTTCTCAGGGTTTTCGATCACCCCGGTCCGGCCGTCCCGCAGCGCCTCCAGAAGCAGGGGAATGGTATTCTCGCCTTCACCCCGCACCACGAAATCACATCCAGCCTCCAGGGCCACCTCAGGGAGCGAAGTCGGCTGGGGACCTCCGGCGGCAACGGGTATTCCCCGCCGTTTGGCTTCCCGCACCAGAGCCACCATGCCTTCCCGCTGAATGTACATCGCGGAGATTAGAATCAGATCGGCCCACTGCCAATCCTCTTCCGTCAACTTCCTGGCATTGAGATCGACCAGGCGCAGGTCCCACTCCGGAGGCAGCAAGGCCGCCACCGTCAAGAGGCCCAAGGGCGGATTAACCGTCTTATGGTTTAGGAGCCGGGATGATTTTTGGAAACTCCAAAAGGAAAGAGGAAATTCGGGACATATCAACAAAGCCCGCATGACGGTAAATCTCTCCCTAAACGATAATTTTGGCAACTAAGCGGCAGCTGCGTCACGTAGCCGGCTGGAATTCCGGTTTACGCCGTTACAGGCCAGGCTGATTTTCTCCGGGAAAGGACCGGTTCCCCCGTTTAGACAAACCTTGAGCCCGGCACCCTGATCCTCTGGTTGAGAATGATACCACAAAATTAATTTGAAAAATCAATTCTCCCCCAAGTTTGGAGAGGCCGACACAGGGGAAAATTCGGATTCGGAGGATGGTATCAGGCAAAATTGCAGAAAAACCCGGGAAGGCATGAAAAAAGGGGGAATCGAAATTCCCCCAGGCCGTTGGGTCTTTGCCGGCTTCCGGGCTCAGGCCTCCAGGGAGGTCAGACCTTCCCGGATGGCATACTTGGTAAGTTCAGCCACGCTGTGGAGGTTTAACTTTTGCATCAATTGCTGGCGATGGCTCTCGACGGTCTTGACGCTCACGTGGAGATGGTCGGCGATCTTGGTGGTGGACCTGCCTTCGGACA
>JBAZKX010000295.1:0-3991 GCA_041650575.1 Desulfobaccales bacterium | reverse complement strand
GGGCAAAGGGGTTTTTGAGGACAACTGCGCCCAGTGCCACCGCGCCAACGGCCAGGGGCTCCCCGGCACCTTCCCGGCCCTGGATGGCGACCCCTTCGTCGTGGGGCAGCCTCAACCGGTGATCGCCACCGTCCTCAACGGCCGCAAAGGTAGCCTGGGCCGGATGCCCGCCTGGAAGGACGGACTGGACGACCGTCAGATCGCCGCGGTAGTCACCTATATCCGCCACGCCTGGTCCAACCGGGCTGCCGCCGTCACTCCGGCCATGGTGGGCGCGGTCCGGGGCAAATAATGAAGTCCTTTGCCGCCCGGGTTCCGAACCCGGCGCCCTTCTTCGCATGTCTTTAATTTGATATACTCCCGGAGAAAAATCACCGGGGTATGGCCGTCAGGCCCATGGCCCTGGTTAATTCGAGGAGTAATCCATCCCCATGCCTACCTGTTTCCGGCCAGCAAACCTGACTGTGTGTTTGGGCTTGCTGGTCCTTGCGCTCCTGTCGTCCTGTGGGGTCCGGCAACTGACCCAGGGGGAGATTCAGCCTCCCAAGGTCACCTTTCAGGACTTAAAGATCTACCAGCCCACCTCCCAAGGCTGGCCCCTGGGCGCCCTGCTGCTCCTGGAGAATCCCAATCCCCAGGCGCTTAACCTGTTGGGCTACGATTACCAATTATGGATCGAAGGCCAGAGCGTGGCCCAGGGGTCCAGCTCGCAGGCGGTAAACCTCCCGCCCATGGGGCAGACGGTGGCGGAAATTCCCGTTATGGTGCAATTGCCGGCAGTCATGGGGCTCTTGCCCCAATTTCTGCCCCAGTTCTTGGGTCAACAACAGCAGCAACAAATGCCCCAACGCAAATTCCATTATCGAATCGCCGGCAGCTTTCGCCTGGCTTCGGTGATGGGCGGCATTATCCCCATCCCCTTCAGATTTCAAGGGGAGGCTTCCCCCCAGCAGGGCATGGACTTCCTAAAGCCCTACTTGCGCTGAATTCAGCCTTGAAGGCTTGACCCTGCCACCTGTCTATAATTTTAGACAAGTTTCGCTTGAAAAAAATGGTATCTCCACATATATATAGGTGATCTAGTCGGGACTGTGCCCTGGAGGTGGGGCATAGTAGTCGAAGGTTAACCTTAACCATCTAGCCATAAGGAGGGGATATGAAACGCACTTTGTTTTTTTTGGGCCTCATAGCAATCTTTGGTTTACTCCTGGGAACTGTTGCTCAACCCACGGTGGCTGCGGCCGCAGAAAAAACCGTCCTTATCGGCTTCACCGCCTCCCAGACCGGCAAACTCAACGTGGAGGCCATCCGGCAAATTAATGGCTTAAACCTGTGGATTGAGCAGGTAAACTCCACCGGCGGCGTTAAGCTGCCTGACGGGACGGTGGTCAAATTCGCCGTCAAGTTCTACGATGACGAAAGTAAAAAAGAGCGGGTTCAGGAACTCTACACCAAGCTGATCAGTACCGATAAGGCCGATTTTCTCATCAGCCCGTATAGCAGCGGCCTGGCTGACGCCGCCGCGGTGATCGCTCAGCAGTACAACCGGATCATGATCACTGCCGGCGCGGCTTCGGATTCCACCTATAAGAAGGGTTTCACCCTGGTTTACCAGGCGTACACCCCGGCCTCCCGCTACCTCACCGGCGCCGTGGACCTTCTGGCCAAGATGGACCCTAAGGCCAAGAAGGTCGCCATAGTACATGAAAAAGATAAATTTTCCACCGACGTGGTCAACGCCCTCAAGGCTTATGCCGAAAAGAAAGGGTTGCAGGTGCCACTGTTTGAGGGTTATGACAGCGGCGCTACCGACTTCGCACCCTTTATCAATAAAATCCCGGCGGACGTGGATGCGGTAATGGGCGGCGGGCACTTCGCCGACACCAGCACCTTTGCCAAACAACTCTTTGAGAAGGGCGTCAAGGCCAAAATGGTGGCCCTGCTGGTAGCGCCTCCGGAACCTAAGTTCGCCGAGTTGGGCGAGGCCGCGTATGGGGTGATCGGCGCCAGCCAGTGGCAGCCGGAGGCCAAGTACAGCCAGGAAGGGGCCAAAAAGGCCGGCATCGACTGGTTCGGCATCTCCGTGGCTGACTTCGACAAGGCTTACAATGCCAAGTTCAAAGAAGAGCCGTCCTACCACAGCGCCGGCGGCTATGTGGCCGGCTTGATCCTGGAATACGCCATCAAGAAAGCCGGTTCCATCGACACCGCCAAGGTTAAAACGGTCCTGGACGACGCGAATCTTATGACCTTTTACGGGGTCATCAAATTCGCTAACACCCCCAAAGACCACGGGCTCCAGCTCGGACACGAGATGGTTTACACCCAGTGGCAGAAGGATCAGTCAGGCAAATTGGCCAATCAGGTGGTGTGGCCGGAAGAAGCCGCGACTGCCAAGGCTATCCTGTATTTTCCACGTAAGTAACGCCTAATTATCGGCAACTAGCAGCCGCCCGGCGCTTTCCGAAGGAGGGCCGGGCGGCAGAGGGACTGCCATTGCTTGATCAATTTATCTCTTCACTGACTGACGGCTTGCTGCTGGGCTTTGTGTACGGCGTGGCCGCCATGGGCCTCACCCTGATCTGGGGAGTAATGGCGGTCATTAACCTGGCCCACGGCCCGGTCATCGCCTTGGGCATGTTCGGCACCTACCTGCTGTTTACCCACCTGGGGCTGAACCCGTACCTGGCCCTGGCGCCGGTGGCCGTCTTTGGCCTGGTCATGGGGCTGGTGATTTATGGGGTCGCGGTTCACCGGGTCATCAATGCGCCGCACCTGTCCTCGCTGCTGGCCACCTTCGCGGTGAACATGATTCTTATCGGCCTGGGGACCGCAATCTTTAGCACTTCCCCCCAGAACATCGATTTTCCGATGGGCTCCTTGAGCATCGGGTTCCTCACCATACCCGTCACCAGGTTGTTCGCCACCTTTGGGGCGCTCGTAGTCACCGCGGGGCTGTATCTGTTCCTCTACTTTACCCGGCCGGGCAAGGCCATCCGAGCGGTGGCCAACAATCGCCAGGCTGCGGAGTTGATGGGGATTCCGTCCTCCCTGGTGCTGGCCCTCAGTTTCGGCCTGGGGACCATGGTGGCCGCGGTGGCCGGGGGCCTGATCTCCACTTTCTTCCCTTTTACCATTTTAAGCGGCGGCCCCTATGAATTGAAATCCTTCGTGATTTGTGTGCTCGGCGGCTTGGGCAATCCCCTGGGAGCCCTGTTGGGCGGCCTCATCCTGGGAGGCCTGGAAGGCTTGATCCCCACCTTCATGCCGGTAAGTTGGGTGCCAGTGGTGGAATTCGGCCTCTTCGTGCTGGTCCTGTTGATCCGCCCCAGCGGCCTACTGGGGGCCAAATAAAATGAAGTTCTGGCGGCAACTCGGCTTCTGGCTGCCCCTGGCCATTGTGGTGCTGTGGGGGGCGACCATTCTGTTATTAGGCCAGGACACCATGCGGGAGACGGCCTTCATCCTGCTGATGTCCGTGGCCCTGGCCTCCAGCCTGAATATTCTCCTGGGTTACACCGGCTACGTCAGTTTCGGGCACATCGTCTTTTTTGGCCTGGGGGGATATACCGGATTTTATCTCATCAGCGAACAGGGCTGGCCCCTATACCTGGCGGCCCTGGCCGGCGGCCTCCTTTCCGGCTTCATTGCCCTTCTGGTGGGCCTGGCTGTTCTGCGCTTACGGGGGGCTTACTTTGCCCTGGCCACGATCGGCATCAACGAGGCAGCCCGCGCCTTTGTCAGCAATTTTAGTCCCTTCGGCGGCGCCACCGGCATGTTCGTCAATTTTTCCGCTTACGAAAAATACGGCGGGGCCGGCCAGGCCCTCTGGACTACCTTCACCTTCTTGTGGATCACCACCATAGTGGTGCTGTTAGTGAGCTTCCTGGTGCGGCATTCCCGCTTCGGCCTGGGTTTGCAGGCCATTCGCGAAGACGAGGACGCGGCCATGGTGATGGGGGTTAGGGCCCCGCAGGCCAAAACCATCACC
>JBAZKX010000294.1:0-3994 GCA_041650575.1 Desulfobaccales bacterium | reverse complement strand
GGTAAGTATTTCCCTCTCCCAGGTCCAGAGTAATATGATAACTGCAACAATAAGAATGATCCCAACTAGGATGAAGGAGATGGTCCAGACATAGTCCCCAAATCTGAATATTTTCTCTTCCGAGTCATTTTCCCCGTTATTGGCCACCATGGAGGGATTATCCTCAAACGCCGGAAGCCCGCCACTATCTCCCGGTTGTAGCGAACTCTGCAAAACCATAAACTTTAACGGCCGGAAACGGTGGTGTCGATGCCCAACTGGCCGGCGCCGCCGGGGCCCACCGGATAAATGGCCAGGGTCCGGGCTTGGGGCACCACCTTGTTGATATACTGGTCAACCCAGTCATCCACTTTGGTGATGGCCGTGGGCGGCACATAAACCACGTCCCGAGCCTGGAGGCAAAAAGACTCGGTCTCTTTGCCTTTCAGGACGTCGTGGAGGTTGATCACACAGCCATAATTGCGGCCCTCCCGCTGGCGCACCACCAGAACCTTCTTTAAATCCGCGGTGGGCCGGGTGCCGCCGCCCACATCCATAACCGCTTCCAAAACCGTCAGGCGTCCGGGCATTTGCACCGGGCCGGGCCGTTTCACCTCGCCGCTGACCCATACCCGGCTGTCATTGAGTCGCCGGACCATGATCGTCAGCTTGGGCTCTTTCAACTGGCCGGAATAGAGCTTGACCAAATCCTGGTGCAGGCTGGCGGGCGTCTTGCCCTGCACCGACACATCCCCGATGAGTTGCAGGGTGATAAAGCCATCGGGGCGGACGATCTGGCTTTCGTCCAGTTCAGGCACATAGAAAAATTTTATATCGAGGACGTCCCCAGCACCCAAAGTCAAAGGAGGGATGGGCTCGGCAGCCATCGTCGCCGCAGACCGGGCCGGCTTCATGGAACTGCAGCCCGCCAGGCAACTTCCCAGAGACAGGAGGACCAGGAGACACAGGAGGGCTTTCTGGTCAGATCTATCGATTAACATCACGTAATCTCCCGCTCCGGAAACCAGGCAGCGACCGGCGCTGGCTTAATTGACTTGCTGAGGGGCTCGAACCGCAGTGGAGATCCCTCAGATGATGTTATAGAGCATCTTGGGGATGACAAAACGCCGCTTGTTCAAGACGATACCCAGTAATCTGGCATGGTTCTTCAAATGGTTATCGATATTGTTGATGCTCTCGTAGCGGGTATGATTGGCTTCGGCTACGAGAATGACGCCGTTCACCTTGGTAGAGATATTGAAGCTGTCACTGGAACGGAGAATGGGAGCAGAATCGATCACCACAAAAGTGTACTGCTGGCGGACCTCTTCCAGGAAGGCCTTAAATTTGAGGAGATCAAAGGGCGACAAAATCTGGGTAGCGGCCGTGCCCACCGCCATCACCTCCAGGTTGGGCTTGGAAGTCGGTTGCACCACCTGCCCCAAGTCCAGGTCCTCGGTCAGGTAATTGAGCAGGCCCGGTTCTTTCGACAGGCCAAAGATTCGATGCACCGCCGGGTTGGCCAGGTTGGCGTCCACCAGCAGGATGCGATGGTCGAGGAGGTCCCAGGCCAATTCCAGGGCCAGATTGCAGGCCGCGGTGCTGGCGCCCGCCTGCCGGTTGGCCCCGGTGAGCTGGATAACCGTCATTTGGTGAGATTTTTCCAGGAACTGGATGTGGGTCTTCAGAGTGCGGAAACTCTCCAGCAGGTCCGGGTAGCGTCGGGGTTCCGCCATCCATAAGGGCACGTCAACCGGCCCGGGTTGGGAAGGGATGCGTGATTCTGAGGGCGATTTGGCAAAAATCCCGGCCTGGGTGCCGGACTCAGGGGCTGAAGAAGAGTTGCTTCCAAGAGCGGCTTGGGCCTGGTCCGTGATGAAGGTTAAGACAGGGAGCCGGCAGGTCCGGATAATGTCTTCCGGAGTCTTCACGGTATGATCCATGTAATACGCGGCGAAGGCTCCGGCGATGCCGACGAAGGAGCCGATGACCAGGGATAGAAAGGCCATCAGGAACTTTCTCGGAAAGATCGGCACCGAAGGCACCCTGGCCCAACTGGTCACGATGACATTGGAAGCCCGGGAAGTGTCCTGTTGCTCTTCGATGCGGGCCTCTTCGGTCTTATTCAGGTAGAGAAGATAGTTCTTTTCATGCTGTTTCAATTCCCGCATGAGGCGGTCGTATTCCACCTGCTTTTCCGAGAGCAGCAGGGACTTGATTTCGATTTCGCTGATATCTTTCCGCAATACCCTGGCATAAGAGTTCAGCCCGGTCAGATCGAGATTGTTGCCCTGGAGGATATCCTTAACCTGCTTACTGTAAAGCTGCTTCAGTTCCTCTACCTGACGGTTGAGGGCCTGGTACTTGAGGCTGGATTTCTGGTAGTGGACGGCGACGCGTTCCCGGTCGATGAGCAAAGGACCCATGGTCCGCACGAGTTCTTCCAAAATGCCGCTTTGCATGTCCTTGGTAAAGGCGCCCACTTCGCCGGTTTTCGCCAGATTACGTTGTTGGGTCCCGATTTTGGTCTGACGATCACTGATATTGGCCTGCACCACGGCCAGGTTCTCCCGTAGCATGCGCAGCAACTCAATATTAGCGTCATTCTGCGCCGAGATTTCAATAATGGACCAATTTTTCTTAAACCTTTCGAGATCCTGCTCGGCCTCTGTCAGCCTCTGGGCGAAAAGTTGAGCCTGGTCAGCATAGAACTCCCGGGCTCCTTTGGCCCGATACAAGACCACATGATATTCGACGTAATCATGCATCAGGGTATTGACGATTTTGGTGATCCGCTCCGGTGAGTCGCCTGACAGGGAGATCTCAATGACGTTGGACAGGGCGATGGGCTTGATAGCCAATTTCTTTTTCAGGGCCAAGACCGCCTGATCTTCGGGAGAAGGCTGGACTGACAGCCCTAAGGTCACCATCAGCCTGTGGACCTGGTCGAAGAAAGAAAGCACCGCCCGGGAAAACAGACTTTTCGGCTTCTCCGGTTTGGTCAGGTCCAATTCCTTGACCACCGTACTCAACAACTGGGGAGATTGCAGAATGCTGACTTCCGAGGTGATCTCCTGCACCCTGACCGGCAGGGTAGCCAAATGCGTGGCCGGCGGGGCCATGAGTTTGACGCTTTGTTCTATCATGGGCTTGACCAGGATATTCCCGGTGACCTTGTAAATCGGATCGGTTAAAAAGGCCACTGCGAGAGTGATCACGATGATGCAGATCAGGATCCCCAAGAACACGTGCAACTTGGTAAAAAAAATCGTCAGGAGGTCCCTGAAGGAGATTCTCCGGATGTCTCCTGGCGAGTCTATCAATATCTCTTTCACCTTATCCGTACCAATAATCTTGCCGCCTGGGGCACTCACCCTCCGGAGCAGGTCATTCTTGCCCTTCCCGGAGAATGGCCTGATTAGCCCGGCGCTGGAAGCCCGCCTCTTTCGGTCTCTGATAACCCGCTTCATCAGGTTCACGGAACCCCATAATGGGCCCCTGCTGATACCCTTTATCGGGCGGCAGTTCCGGACCGGCGACCGCCTCCCAGTATTCATTCATGGCAGCGTTGCCCCGGGCCCAGTGGTTATAGAGAAGTCTGGCCAGATGTTGATTGACGGGATAAATGTACCTGATGAGGCGCAGCGTCACTTCCTTATCCATCCTTAACTCCAGGTGAATGCCATAAGTAGTGTTGTCGTAATAGGTTTCGGCCCAGCCGGGATCACAGGTATACGCCTTGACCAAGGCCTCGGCGGCTTCTTCATATCTCCCCAGGTCAATCTTTACCAGGCCCAGGAAATGATAAGCCCGGGCATAATCCGACTTGAGGAGCACGGCCCGCTGCAGGGCTACGGCTGCCTCCTGGTATCGGCTCAGTTCCCGGTAAGCCTTGCCCAGGGAAAAGAAGGCCTGAGGCCAGCCGGGGTCCAGCACGGTGGCCTGGTGAAAAGCCTCGGCCGCCAGCGGGATACGCCGGGTAAATTCATAATGGCGCCCCAGGTGGTAGTAGGCC
>JBAZKX010000293.1:0-4019 GCA_041650575.1 Desulfobaccales bacterium | reverse complement strand
GCAGAGGCCCTTTTTCCGGGTCGGTGATGATGATAAAGCGCTCCCGGGCCGTGTCCTCGCCCAGGCGGTTCTTGAGGAATTGATAAGACCAGAGGAACTGGGCCAGGGTCTCGGCGGTATTACCGGACTTGCTGACCACAATGAACCCGGTGCGGCGCATGTCCAAGCCGTCCAGCAGGCCGTAAAAGGAGTCGGGATCGATGTTGTCGGCCACCCAGAGACCGGGCTTATGGTTACGGCGAGCCATGGGAAACTTGTTGTGTTGGGGTGGACGCAGGGCCTGGTGCAGTGCCCGGGCTCCCAGCGCGGAACCCCCGATACCCAGAACCACCACGTCCCAGCACCATTCCAGCAAGGGCTTGGCGACCTGGCGGATCTGTTTAACCACCTGGTCTTGATAGGGCAGGGCCATGAAACCGAGTTGGCCGCTCTGCCTTTGGGCGGCCAGGTCCTGGTCCAGGGCTTCCAGCCGGGGGGCCAACTGATACAGGTCCGATTCCTTGAGGCCGGGCTCTCCCAGAAACTCCGCCATGGCATAATTATGATCGAGGCTCAATATCATCTTCTGGACCCACTTGGGGTCTTCGTAGCGCTTCATGAAGTCTCGCTTTCCGAGGGGGTCGGGGGCCGGGCCCGGGACCGAAAAATTGCCTTCTCTTAAAACTTTAGCCCAGAGTGCCGGGAGTTTCAAGGGGAATCGGCGCGTGGCCGCCTGTCCCAAACTTCGCTTGACATCATTGCCATCCTGCACTTAGGATGCTGTTATTATA
The DNA here is from genome assembly GCA_041650575.1 of Desulfobaccales bacterium. Taxonomy (GTDB): domain Bacteria; phylum Desulfobacterota; class Desulfobaccia; order Desulfobaccales; family 0-14-0-80-60-11; genus 0-14-0-80-60-11. Next base: position 3,249 of record JBAZKX010000293.1, on the reverse strand, counting down.
ACAAAAATGGTGACAGACGCGACTGTCTCTTTACAACCTGTAAAAATTACTGACAGGTAAGGGGGAGAACTGTGATTCCGGCCTGGCGGCATTGGCATTTTTTACCTTTTAATTCCATGAGTTATCTTAGATCCGGAGACCGTGCCGTCTTGGAACGACCATTGCTTAGTAGATCAATGCAGCGGTATGTCTGATTTGGCAGGACAGGGTCGGTCAGAAGGAGGACGGATATGTCGGTTCGATCCTCCAAGTTATGAGTGGTATGGCAAAGAGCTGACAACCCCCTCACCCTGACCCTCTCTCGCCGAGGGGAGAGGGGCAAAGGATGGGACGCTGATGGAAGCGCAACACTATAAACAGTTATGGTGGGACATCATTCTGGCCACTCTAGGCTTTTCGGTGATCCCACTCTTTATCCTGGGAGGGGTGATTTACCATCAGTTCAGTGTGTCGTACACCGCCAAGATCAAAGAAAATATGAAGACGCTGGCGGAAAACAGGGCCGGGTCCGTTGATCTCTTCCTCGATGAACGGATTGCCCAACTCACCAGTCTGGCCAATACTCACTCCATAGAACAGCTGAGAAATGAAGATTATCTGAATAGAGTCTTCAATATCATTCAGACCCGTTCCAAATCCTTTCTCGATCTGGGAGTCATTGACGAGGAAGGCAACCATCTGGCCTATGTAGGACCATACTATAGTATTTTAAAAAAGGTGAATTATAAGGATGAGCCCTGGTTCCACGAAGTGATGGCCACCGGGATTTATGTCAGCGACGTGTTCCTGGGGTTCAGGAAAGTTCCTCATTTCATTATTGCGGTGCTGGTGCGGGAAAAAAACCAGAGTTGGATCCTCAGGGCGACCATTGATTCGGACGTCATCGAGAACATTGTGCAGGCCGCCTGGATCGGGAAAAAGGGCGACGCCTTTATTATCAACCGGACCAATGTGTTGCAGACCACCCCTCGGTTCGGCGGCAAGGTCATGGAGACCCCCAAAGCCCCAGATTTTGCTGCGGCTACCGGGACCATGGTGGAGGAAATGACCTTTGAGGAGGAAACGTTCCTCTATGCCAACAGCATCATCAAGCTGAAAAAATGGGTTCTGGTGATCAGGGAAGCCCCCACGGAGCAACTAACCCCGCTGCTGCAAGCCAGGTTCCTGGCGTTGTTAATCGCCTTGGGGGGTGTTTTACTGATTATCCTCGGGGCGTATTTTACCACCCGCGCCATGATGAAGGAACTGCTGCGGATGGAACGCAAGAAGGCGGCCAGCGATGAGCTGGTGATGCAGTCCAGCAAGATGGCGGCCCTGGGCAAGATGGCCGCGGGCATTGCTCACGAGATTAATAACCCGTTGGCGGTAATCGGCGAGAAAGCGGGGTGGATCAAAGACCTGTTGGGCATGGAGGATGTAGCCAAAAGCGAGAACTTGCAGGAACTGTCGGATGCGGTGAATAAGATCGAGTATCACGTGGTGCGGGCCAAAACGGTGACGCATCGATTATTGGGGTTTGCCCGGCGGATGGAGCCGCTGGCTGAGCGGGTCAGCATCAATTCCGTCCTGGAGGAGAGCATCGAGTTCTTGAAGAACGAAGCCCGCTACCGCAATATCGAGATCGTGGCGAATTACGCCCCGGACCTGCCGTTGACCACCACCGATCCCACCCAACTGCAGCAGGTTTTTCTCAACTTGCTCAACAATGCCATCGATGCCATCGGCAAAGACGGGGAGATTACCATCAATACCCGGAGTATCCCCAAGAACAATGTCCTGACCATCGAAATCCACGACAATGGCCCGGGGATTCCCAAAGAGGTCCTGGACAAGATTTTCGATCCCTTTTTTACTACCAAGGAAGTGGGCAAGGGCACCGGCCTGGGCCTGTCGATTTCTTATAGCATCATCGAAAAATTGGGCGGCAGAATTATGGTGGCCAGCGAGGACGGCAAGGGCACTACCTTCACCATTTATTTACCGGTGAGATGACTCGAGGAGGCGAGAGGGTATGGAGAAATTCAAGATTCTGGTCGTGGATGATGAGCAGGACTTCCTGGAGACCATCATCAAGCGGCTGAAGACCAGAGGCATTGAGGCCGCCGGAGTGGAAAGCGGCAACAAGGCCCTGGAATTTTTGGAGGGGCATGACGTCGATGTCATGATCCTGGACGTCAAAATGCCGGGCATGGACGGGATTGAAACGCTGCGGGAGATCAAAAAGAAAAAGCCCCTGGTGGAAGTCATCATGCTCACGGGCCATGCCTCGGTGGAATCGGGGATCCAGGGGATGCAGTTGGGGGCCTTCGATTACGTCATGAAACCCGTGGCCCTGGACGAGTTGTTGGAGAAGGTGCGCCAGGCGTATGAACGGAAGCTGATCCAAGAAGGAAAATCGTGAAATAGCTGCCGGAATTTTGCTGCGCCTGAGGGATAAGTGGTTCCCGGCAGGGTCCTCTAAGGGGCTCGGGGTGCGGCCCGGTTCGGTTTTCTGCCTGTCCGCCGGAGGTGAGTGAGGCACGATGGAGGCGCCGGAGAAAAAAGATTGGCTGCTGGATGAGCGCCTGCTGCAATCGCAAAAATTGGCCGCCATCGGCGAGCTGTCGGCCGGCATTGCCCACGAGATCAACAATCCGTTGGCCATCATCCGCCAGGAGGCCGAATGGCTGGACCGTCTCCTGAAGAAGCAGGCGAACCTCGAGGGGGCTGAGGAGCTTCAGGGGTCGGTGAACCAGATCATGCAGCAGGTGGACCGCTGCACCGAGATTATCCGGAACCTCCTGGATTTTGCCCGGAAACGGGACCCGGTGATTCAGGCCGTGGACGTCAACCGGGTCAGCGAAGACATGACCATGCTGGTGGAAAAAGAGGCCAAGCACAACAACATTACCATCGTGCGCCGGTATGATCCGGAGTTGCCGCGGATTTACAGCGACGCCCCTCAATTGCGCCAGGTGGTCCTGAATTTTCTCACCAACGCCACCTATGCCATCGGCAAAGGCGGGGTGGTGACGATTACCACCCGGCTGAACGGCAGCGACGCGGTGGACATCGTCATCAGCGATACGGGCTGCGGTATTGCGCCGGAGAATCTCAAGAAGATCTTCGACCCGTTTTTCACCACCAAGCCGCCGGGCCAGGGCACCGGGCTGGGGCTGTCCATCTGCCACGGCATCATTCTGCGGCTGGGCGGCCGCATTACCGTGGAAAGCACTCTGGGCCAGGGCACCGCGTTCACCATCACCCTGC